>NZ_JBSIPA010000227.1:0-10216 GCF_053574605.1 Caballeronia sp. M23-90
TGACGGTCGCGGCGATTCCCTATTTGTTCGTCTTCTTCGCCGCCGAGTTTTTCTCGACGCTGGGCACCACGCTCGCGGTCAGCGCTGGAATGCCGAATACGGGACCGAGCGTCGCCGCGATCGAATCGACCAGGAACGGCCGGTTGATGTTCGGCAGGTTTGCGTTTTCATCGAGGAGATTGGCTTTTGCGCCGACCGCGAGCGTGGTGCCCAGCGTCGAGAAAAACTCGGCGGCGAAGAAGACGAACAAATAGGGAATCGCCGCGACCGTCAACGCGCTCGGGATGTCGAGCTTGAACGCGACGGGCATGATGTCGTGCGGAAACGAGATCATCGACGAAGGCATATGCGTCACGCCGAGCGGCACGCCGGCGGCTGCTGCAATCAGGATTGCCCAAAGGATCGCGCCCGGGATTTTTCGTCCTTGCAGCACCACGGCCGCGGCCAGTCCGATCAGCGCGACGATTGTCCCGGGCCGCGAAAAGTCACCGAGGGCGAACGCGTTGGTCTTTGCATTCGCGATCACCATGCCAGCGTTGCGAAACCCGAGCACCGCGATAAACAATCCAATCGATGCCCCCAGTCCCAGCTTGATCTGCTGCGGAATCAGGCGCACGACAAGACTGCGCGCACCGACCAGGGTAAGAATGAGAAACAGCAACCCCGAGATGAACGCGATGCCCAGCCCGGTTTGCCACGCGACATGTTCGGTCGCGGCCAGTGTGACGCCGAGGATCACCGACCCGCCGATTCCGGGTCCGACAATAAACGGCAGATTTGTATATAGCCCCATCAAGACGGTGCTCAACACGAACACGATGATGGTCGATGTCGTCGCCGCGCCACGATCCATGCCGCCGGTTGCAAGCAAAGACGGAATCACGACGAGCAGATACGCTGCCGCCAGGAACGACGTGATGCCCGCGAGCGTTTCCGTGCGCACGCTGGTTTTACGCTCGCTCAAGGCAAAGCGCCGGTCGAGCCATCCGCCTGATTTGCGGGGTAGGGTTGCATCGGAAGAAGCCATCGAAGATTCCTTGTTCACTATTTTTTCCTTGGGCACTTTCGGCGTGCACGCGTTTTATACTGCGGCGCATCCGTCCAACTGGTAGCGCTTCATGTCCGATCGATCAGGTCCATTGCCCGCGCTGACCTTGCGGCAAGTCCAGTACTTCGTCGCGCTCGCCCACGCACGCAGCTTCACTCAGGCCGCGCAATCGCTTTCGTTGACGCAGCCCGCGCTGACCGCCGCGATCCGCCAGATCGAATTTCTGCTCGGCGGTCCGTTGTTCCTGCGTTCGGCGCACCGGCTTACATTGACCGATGCGGGCGCGAGCATCCTGCCGCTCGCCGAACGCCTCCTCAATCACGCGCGCGGCACCTTCGACGACATGGCGAGCACGTTCCTGGAACGGCTGCAGACGGTGCGCATCGCGATGATTCCATCGGTGGCGGGACGCCTGCTTCCTGTCCTCAACGCGTTTCGCGAACAGCGTCCCACGCTTCGTTTTACGCTGACCGACTTGCCGAACACCGCATTGATCGATGCCGTGCGCGACGGAGTTGCCGATATCGGCATTGGCGTGCATGAGCCCGAAGCGAACCACGAAGCCCTGCGTTTCAAGGATGTCTTCGAGGACGAGATCGTGGTCGTGGTACGGCGCGATGATCCGCTTGCGAAGCTCAAGACCGTGCCGTGGAAAAAGCTCGTCGGCCGCGATCTCGCCGTGTTCGTGCGCGGTAGCGTAAGCGATACCCTGCACAGGACCGGCGGTGACGAAAAGCTGCGCCTCTCGGTGACCTACACCATGGAATACACCGAGCCGCTCTACGCCCTCGCGCGCAACGGCCTCGCGATCGCGGTCATGCCGAGCCTTTACACCATGCATTTGCACGATCCCGAGCTGATTGCGCTGCGACTCGACAAACCCCGGGTCACGCGCGCCATCGCGTTGATTTCGCTCGCGGGCGTTGATCGCGGGCCGCACGTGAAAGCATGCTGGGACTATATTGCCGCGCACATCTAGGTCCCGCGCACTTCAAGGCAACGTCGCGATACTGGCTCGCAGCGCGGCGTAGAACGCGTCGGCATCGACATCCGTGATCCAGGTCGCGTTCGGCGCACGTCCGCTATGCCCCGACCAGTCGACGACGGTCTCACCCAGCGTGAATTGTCCGGTCGTTTCCACCACCACGTTGACCAGCTTGCCTTTGAAAAGGCTCGGATCGACGAGATAACCGGCGGCGGTCGGGTCGTACATGGGTGCCTCTTCCACGCCTCGACGCCCCTTCTGGTACTTCACTTCGGCCGCCATGATGTCCGCGACGACCGCGCCGCAGCGGTTGCCGATGGCGCGGATCGGCGCAATGCGCGCTGGCGTGATCGGGGCTTTCACGGCGACATCGCGCGGCAGCACGACAATCGGAACGCCGCTCGAAAACACGATGCTTGCCGCTTGCGGATCGACATAGATGTTGAACTCGGCCGCCGGCGTAATGTTGCCGCGCTCGAAAAACGCCCCGCCCATCAGCACGATTTCGCGCAGTGCATCGCGGATTTCCGGCGCTTCGGTCAAGGCCGTTGCGATGTTGGTCAGCGGCCCGAGTGCGCATATCGTGACGCTTTTCGGCGGCGCGGCTTTCAATGTATCGATGAGATACGCCACCGCGTGCTGCGCGGCGAGCGGCGCCAGCGGTTCGTGCAGTTCGACGCCTTCCAGCCCGGTCTTGCCGTGCACGTTCGCAGCGGTGATCAGCTCGCGCATGAGCGGACGCGGGCATCCTGCATACACGGGCAGCGTTTTGGTGGCGCCGGCCCAGTCGCGGATGATGCGCGCGTTGCGCTCTGTCAGGTTCAGCGGCACATTGCCGGCCACCGCCGTCAGCGCGCGGACATCGAGGCGATCATGCGCGCCCAGCGCGAACAGGATGGCGATGGCGTCGTCCTGGCCCGGATCGCAATCGATGATCACCGTACGGCGCTCATTGGCCGCGTGCGCAAGCGGGTTGAACAACGCCGAAGCGGTCAGCGCCGCCGATGCCTTCAAAAACGTACGTCGAGGAAAACTGGAAGTCTGGCTCATGATCAGAATACGTGGCGCATGCCGAGGGTGGCGACGAGCTGGCGCGTGGTCGTCGAGCGCGCGAAGGCGAAGATCTGTGCGTGCTGGGCGTCGCCGGCGGCTTGCTGGCCGATGACCGTCAACGCCACGTCGGTGCGCTTCGAGAGGAAATAGTCTGCCTGCAGGTTGACCTGGTGCCACGCGGGTTTCTGGTTGATGACGTCGTACTTGCCGTCCGTGTAGCCGTACGCCGCGCCCAGGAACAGCGACGGTGTCATGGTGTAGACCACGTTCACGCCGAAGTTCTGCAGGTGCAGATGCGAATTGTCGAGGTAATCGTAATGGACATCGGTGAAGAGCGCTGCGAACTGCGCCTTGCCGATGGTGTAGAAACCGCCCGTGCCCGCAATGCGCTGTTTCTTCGCGAACACCGAAGGGTTGGTCGCGCTTTTATCGAAGATCAGGATGGGCGACGAATAATCGTTCGAGATTGCGCCGTCCGAATTCGTGCTGCTGAACGGATGGTTGTATTGTGCGTAGACCGCGCTCCAGCGCAACGGACCGTGCTCGTAACCAATGCCGAAGCTGTATGCGCTGTTGTCGCTGAAGCCGGTCGCATTGCTGAAACCGTAGATGGCCGTCGCCTTCAGGCCGCGATAATCCGGGCTCACGTACTTCACGGAATTCTGGACGCGGATGTCGTTATAACCGTTGTCGTTGTCGCCGATATTCACGCCGTTGCTCGCAATGATCACCGGTCCGATGTAATCGTGGATGGCGTCGTACTGGCGGCCGAATGTCAGCGTGCCGTACTTTTTATTGGAAAGACCGACTGCGGCCAGGCGGCCGAATTCGCGGCCGCTTTGCGCAGCCGTGCCCGTCATGATGTTGAAGCCGTTTTCCAACTGGAAGATCGCGCTCAGTCCGCCGCCCAGGTCTTCCCGTCCCTTCAAGCCCCAGCGCGGATTCTGATTCGTGCCGCTCAGCGCCTGGTAAGCGTTGTGCCCGCCCTGATTCGTCGCGAAGCCGACACCCCCTGATATCAGGCCGTAAAGAGTGACACTGCTTTGCGCATACGATGAGGCGGTGAACGCGCCGAGCATTGCAAGGGGAGCAAGCTTGAGTAGTTTCATGGTTGTCCGGGAATCGTCCGATGAGCGTGTGATGTATGTTCGTCGCGCCGGTTTTTGACTCATGGCGTCTGGCGAGTGCATCGGACTGTACAAAACCGAAAACCATAAAAATAATTATGAATTGTTATAAACCCATCAAATGAGTTTATGCAAAGGGTGGGGGAGGTGTGTTTTGAGTTGGCCGTTTCGCCAGTGTCATACGGTGAGCGACGCTACATGCCGCAGCCAATCACCCCGGCAGCGTCCCGCCTTCGGAAATCGGCTTGACCGTTGTCATGGTCCGTTCGGCGAGCACTGCGTCGCGCTTCGCCATCAAATGCGCGCGCATGATTTCGGCCATGCGTTTGCCATCGCGTGACTCGAGGGCGGCGATCATGGCTTCATGATCGCGGATCGCGCTGTCCCACTTCGTGGTCTGGAAGTTCGAACGGAACCGCAACGCCTGCAGCCGCCGGTTCACCGATACATACGTTTGCCGCAAGGCGGAGTTGCGAGCGGCGTCGTTGATCTTGTCGTGAATGGCTTGATTGCGGCTGTAGTAGCCGGACAGGTCGTTTTGCTCGCGGCAGGCGAGCATGGCGTAATGCAGCGCCTTGATCTCGCTGAGTTCGGCGGGCGTCATGCGTTCGCACGCGAGTTCGCCCGAAAACGCTTCGAGTCCGCCCATGAGTTCGAACGTCTCGCGGATCTCTGCGTCGCTCATCCGCGAGACCGACGCACCCCGGTTCGGCAGGATATCGATCAAACCTTCCGAAGCAAGCACCTTCAAGGCCTCGCGCAACGGCGTGCGTGAAATCCCGAGCGTCTCGCAGAGCGTGCGTTCGTTGAGTTTCATGCCCGGAGCCAACATCCCCTCGACGATGAAATTACGCAGGTGGTCCACCACCGTGTCGTGCAGCCTTTGCCGCTCGACTTTTGGAAGCGTGAATTCGCGATCAGCAACATGATCATTTTGCATGCAATACCTCAGGCCATTCTGTTGACGCGATTTTACCGCGCCGCACCCAAAAAACCGTGGGACGGGTTTTCACCTAAGCAAAACAGACATTTATCGCTTTCAGTCAATGCTACGGTGCGCTACAGTATTTTGCATGCAAAATTCAAAGGACGCATCATGCTGAAGCTCGATTTTCATCCCGCTGGTCGCCATTTCCTGCAGATTCCCGGGCCGAGCCCCGTACCTGACCGCATCTTGCGGGCGATGAGTTATCCGACAATCGACCATCGCGGGCCGGAATTCGGTGCGCTCGGGCTGAAGGTGCTGGAAGGCATCAAGTCGATCTTCAAGACCGCGCAGCCCGTCGTGATCTACCCGGCATCGGGCACTGGCGCATGGGAAGCGGCGCTGTGCAACACGCTCAGTCCCGGCGATACGGTCCTGATGTTCGAGACCGGCCACTTCGCGACGCTCTGGAAAAAGATGGCCGAGAACCTTGGCCTGAAGCCGGAATTCCTGGGTTTGCCGGGCACGGAAGGGTGGCGGCGCGGCGTCCAGGCGGACATGATCGAAGCGCGTTTGCGCGAGGACACGCAGCACAAGATCAAGGCGGTGTGCGTCGTGCATAACGAGACATCCACGGGCGTCACGTCGGACATCGCTGCGGTGCGGCGGGCTATCGACGCAGCCGGACATCCGGCGCTGTTTCTCGTCGATACGATTTCCGGTCTGGCGTCGGCGGATTACCGGCATGACGACTGGGGCGTCGACGTCACTGTGTCCGGTTCGCAAAAAGGCCTGATGCTGCCGCCGGGGATCAGCTTCAACGCGGTATCGAAGAAGGCGATCGAGGCGAGCAAATCGGCGAAGTTGCCGCGTGCGTTCTGGGCGTGGGACGAGATCATCGAGATGAACAAGAGCGGCTACTGGCCGTACACGCCGAACACCAACTTACTGTACGGCTTGTCGGAAGCGCTCGAAATGATCGGCGACGAAGGGCTCGACAATGTCTTCGCGCGGCATCAGCGGCTGGCGGCGGCGTGCCGTGCAGCGGTCAGCGCATGGGGCCTCGAGATTCAATGCGCTGACCCGGCCGTGTATTCGCCGGTGCTCACGGGCGTGATGACGCCTGAAGGCGTCGATGCCGATGCGGTGCGCAAAGTCATCTACGAAAAATTCGACATGTCGCTGGGCACGGGGCTCGGAAAGCTGAAGGGCCGCATGTTCCGCATCGGGCATCTCGGCGACTGCAACGACCTGACGTTGATGGCGACGCTCACCGGCTGCGAAATGGGCCTCAAGCTGGCGGGCGTGAAGCTCGCGGGAAGCGGCGTGCTCGCAGCCATGGACTATCTGACCAACAACGTCGCAGCACCTGCCTTGAAAGCGGCGGCCTGAGAACGTCCAAGCGATGCTGACCAAATCCCCTGAAGCACTCGTCCAGCCGATCCATCTGATGCCGGCATCGGCAAGGGCCACGCTCTCGCCGCTCGCCGCGCGTCTTCGCAGCGAAATGAAAGGCGACGTGCTGTTCGATCGCGCGGCCCGTGGACGTTACGCGACCGATGCCTCGATCTATCAGATCACGCCGCTGGGCGTTGTCGTGCCGCGCGACCAGGCCGACTTGCTGCTCGCGCTGGACATAGCACGCGATGCCAAAGCGCCCGTGCTCGCACGCGGCGCGGGGACGAGCCAGTGCGGGCAGACGATCGGTGAAGCGCTGGTTATCGATACCAGCAAGTGGCTCAACAACATCATTGAGTTCGATGCCGAAACGCGCACGGTGACGGTGGAACCGGGCGTGGTGCTGGATCACCTGAACGCGTGGCTGAAGCCGCACGGCTTGTGGTTTCCGGTGGATGTATCGACGAGCGCGCAATGCACGATCGGCGGCATGGCAGGCAACAATTCGTGCGGTTCCCGTTCCATGGAGTACGGGATCATGGTGCACAACGTCGCGTCGATCGACGCCGTTCTCGCCGATGGTCAACAGGCGACGTTCGGCGCGTTGGGCGCAATGTCCCTGGATGCACCCACCCGTTCTTTGGTCGAAGGCGTGCAACGGATCGCGCAACGTGAACGCGATGAAATCCGCGAGCAAGTGCCGAAGGTCTTGCGGCGCGTGGCGGGCTACAACATCGATCTCTTCGATTGCCAAAGCCCCTTGCCCTTCAGCGCCGACGGCGAACCGAACCTCGCGCAATTGCTGGTCGGCTCCGAAGGCACGCTTGCGTTCAGCCGGCGCCTGACATTGAAGCTCTGGCCGCTGCCTGAGCACAAGACGCTGGGGGTCGTGAACTTCCCGACGTTCTACGACGCAATGGACATGACGCAGCACATCGTCAAACTTGGTCCGGTCGCCGTGGAACTCGTGGACCGCACGATGATCGACCTGTCGATGTCGAATCCGGCGTTTCGTCCGGTCATCGAAAAGGCGCTGGTCGGTCAGCCGCAAGCTGTGCTTCTCGTCGAATTCGCAGGCGCTGACAAGGCCGTGCAACTCGCGAAGCTCGCACAACTCGTGGAACTGATGGGCGATCTCGGCTTGCCCGATTCGGTTGTCGAGATGCCCGGCGCTTCGGAACAAAAGGCCTTGTGGGAAGTGCGCAAGGCCGGGCTCAACATCATGATGAGCATGAAGGGTGACGGCAAGCCGGTCTCGTTCATTGAAGATTGCGCCGTGCCGCTCGAACATCTTGCGCAATACACCACGCGTCTTACCGAAGTGTTCCACAAGCACCATACCGAAGGCACGTGGTACGCGCATGCAAGTGTCGGCACGCTGCACGTGCGGCCTATCCTGGACATGCGTCGGGACGGCGCGCAAAAGATGCGCGCCATTGCGGAAGAAGCCTCGGCGCTGGTACGCGAATACAAGGGTGCATATTCGGGCGAACATGGCGACGGTTTGTGTCGTGGCGAATGGGTCGCGTGGCAATACGGACCCCGCATCAATCAAGCGTTTCGGGAGATCAAGACGCTCTTCGATCCCGAGAATCGCATGAGTCCGGACCGCATCGTGAATCCGCCGAAAATGGACGATGCGACCCACTTTCGTTTTCCGCCTTTGTACCGCGAACGTGCGCTCAAGACGCAGCTCGACTGGTCGCAATGGGACGTGACACGCGATCCGCTGACCGGCGAAGAAACACCGGCCGGCAGCGGCGATGACCGTACCGGCGGTCTCGCGAAAGCGGTCGAGATGTGCAACAACAACGGCCACTGCCGCAAGTTCGACGCGGGCACGATGTGCCCGAGTTATCGAATCACGAAGGACGAGCAACACGTCACGCGCGGCCGCGCCAATACGTTGCGGCTTGCGATCAGCGGGCAACTGGGTGAAGAAGGGCTCGCGAGCCAGGATGTGAAGGACGTGCTCGATCTGTGCGTATCGTGCAAGGGCTGCAAGCGAGACTGCCCGACAGGCGTCGATATGGCGAAGATCAAGATCGAAGCGCGTGCCGCATGGACCGCGAAGAACGGCTTGCGCTTGCGCGATCGACTGGTGGGATTCATGCCGCGATACGCGCCGTATGCGAGTCGCGTGCCGTCGTTGTTCGGGTCGGTGGAGCGGTTGCCGCGCGTGGCGAGCTGGGTCAAGTCGCGTCTCGGCCTGGCGCCCGAACGCGCGTTTCCGCAGTTCGTTGCATCGTTTTTATCGACGGCCGAACAGCCTTTGCCTCCCTCGGTCGATGGCAAGGAAGTGCTGCTTTTCGTCGATACCTTCAACAACTACATGGAACCGGAAAACGCGCGTGCGGCGAAGCGTGTGCTGGAAGCCGCGGGTTATACGGTCCATCTGAATCTGAAGGACGGTGAACGTCCGCTCTGCTGCGGGCGCACGTTTTTATCGGCGGGAAAGGTCGATGAAGCAAAGGCCGAAGCGCGCCGCACGCTTGATACGCTGCGGCCGTTCATTGAACGCGGCGTGCCTGTAGTGGGTCTGGAACCCTCGTGCCTGCTTTCTTTCCGCGACGAATTCCTCGACTACGGTTATGGCGACGAAGCGCGCAAGCTCGCGCAGACATCGTTCCTGTTCGAAGAATTCCTGGTGAAGGAAAAACAGGCGGGACGTCTGAGGCTTTCACTCAAACCGCTCGCCCATCCGAAGGCGCTCGTTCACGGCCATTGCCATCAGAAAGCATTCGATGTCTTTCGACCGGTTCAAGCCGTGCTTGGCTGGATTCCGTCGCTGGATGTACAGGTGATCGAATCGTCCTGCTGCGGCATGGCAGGCAGTTTTGGCTATGAAGCCGAGCACTACGAAGCATCGAAAGCGATGGCGGAACTGTCGCTCTTGCCGGCCATACGAAAAGCACAAGACGCATTGATCGTCGCAGATGGCACCAGTTGCCGTCACCAGATAGCGGATGGAACGAACGCGAAGGCGATGCACGTTGCGCGCGTTCTCGAGGCCGCACTAAAAGAAGTCTAAAGCATCACACCCACAGCGGACGCACGCAAAAGTTCGCGCACTGGAGACAAGCATGACACGACCGCGCAAGCCCAGGATTCGCAGCACTGCTGCAACGCCAATTGATTAAGGCTTTTATCGAAGTTCCGGATGCAGTTCGCTTCAGGCGTCCTTGGGCGTCGGGATGGAGCACGCACTAATCAAGGAGACGATGATGTTCCGTCGAGCTACGACGCGCGTTTTGTTATTGCTGTGCGCCATGTATTTCATTACGTATGTTGACCGGGTCAACGTCAGTACCGCCGCTTCGCAATTCGGCGCGGAACTGCACTTGTCGCATACGCAAATCGGTTTCGTATTTTCCGCATTCGCCTATCCGTATCTCGTGTTCCAGATCATCGGCGGATGGGTGGGCGACAGGTTCGGACCGCGTCGGACGCTTGCCGTGTGCGCCGTCATATGGGCGGGCGCCACCGTCATGACAGGGCTTTCCGGCGGGTTCGTATCGCTGATCATTGCGCGCCTGTTGCTCGGACTGGGCGAAAGGTTCGGACCGCGTCGGACGCTTGCCGTGTGCGCCGTCATATGGGCGGGCGCCACCGTCATGACAGGGCTTTCCGGCGGGTTCGTATCGCTGATCATTGCGCGCCTGTTGCTCGGACTGGGCGAA
>NZ_JBSIPA010000228.1:0-10182 GCF_053574605.1 Caballeronia sp. M23-90
GGCGCGGCGAAGATCGGAGACGACCGGTTGCGTCTCTACGATATCGCCCAATGACGTCACTTTGACAATCAGGATTCGCTTCATGGGGATGCAGGGGGACCTTTAATTCATCCGGCGGCCGGCCTCACGCGCACCATGATCAACGCGCGGGACGGGCTGCCGGAGGCTGATTCGCCTGACCGGCGCGCTTTCTGCGGATCAAAAGGCGGCTCGGCGGCGATCTGTTATGAACGGCAGAATTGCACGAACTGGCACGCGGAGCGCTGAAAGCGAATCCGCGCCTGTCGCAACATCTTCGGACGGAATTATCCGTCGAAATGGCGCTTTACTCTAGCCGCTTTTTACCCATGCCGCCCTGAAGCTCACAGCGACTGGGCGCCGAAGGTATCACACTGCCCCAGGTCGCCCGTTGCCAGTCCCCGGTTGAGCCAGCGCTGGCGCTGCGCGCTCGTGCCGTGCGTAAACGCTTCCGGCACCACGCGTCCCTGCGTTTCCTTTTGCAACCGGTCATCGCCGATGGCGCCCGCCGCGTTCAAGCCTTGCTGGAAATCGCCGGGCTCGATCAGCTTCGCGTTGTTCTTCTGCGCCACGTTCGCCCAGACGCCCGCGAAGCAGTCGGCCTGCAATTCCACGCGCACCGACAACTGGTTCGCCTGAGCGGGCGACATGCGGCGGCGGGCGTTATCGACTTTGGTCATGATGCCGAGCACGTTCTGCACGTGATGACCGACCTCGTGCGCGATCACATAAGCCTGTGCAAAGTCTCCGCCCGCGCCAAAGCGGTCGCGCAATTCCTTGTAAAACGACAAGTCGATATATACGCTCCGGTCGTTCGGGCAATAGAACGGACCCATTGCGGATTGGCCCGTCCCGCAAGCGGTCGCGGTGCCTCCGCTGAACAGTACGAGCTTGGGCGCCGGATAGTCCTGGTTGAATTGCGTTCGGAAGATTTGCTGCCACGTACGCTCGGTGTTCCCGAGAATGCGCCGCACGAACACCGCGCCCGCGTCGCTCGCAGCGGCCTGTGGCTGCCCGTTCGAGTCCGCCGGACGCTGTTGCTGCTGCGTGTAAGAAGCGCTCGATGAGCCGCCCGATCCCCCCGACAGAAGATTCAGGACGACCATCGGATTGATGCCGAAAAAATACGACGCTGCGAGCGCAATGACGATGGAGCCGATCCCGATCGAACCACCGCCCATGCGGAAACCGCCGCCGCCCCCGCCTCCCGAGCCGCGCCGGTCTTCGACATTCTGGCTCTCTCGTTCGTCGTCCAGACGCATGATTTTTCTCCCTTCACCTTGTTCGACTCGTTTTCCGTTTGCGGCCCTGCTGTCGATGCGCTGATCAAGCACGACACGGGCCAGCCGTGATGACGCCATGGTACCCGGCGCGCTGCAGCAAGCGTTGCGAGACGTGTAAAACATCGTGCGCTTCAGTTCGGCACACGCGAATCGAAACACCCTTTCAGAAGACAACGTGCCCGATTGACGCAGTGCGGTTGATTGTCGCGTAAATTCCACCTGAAACGTTGAGAGCGCCTACTCCGTCAAGGGCAGCAAGTACTTGATAAAGCGCAAGTTATCGAGAAATTATGCCCGATAGCGCGACATTTGCGCACATGAGAACGCGCCTGCCGCGTCGCAGCAAACGTCTCAAAAATTGGCTTACAGTCGCCTCTGAAGTAACCAGTCCAACCAACCAGCGCCCGCCCGCGACTCCATCAGAGTGCGCCCGCGATGGCTCACAACCTGTCATGCATGCCACTCAACAAGCGCTCGACCTGGCGCGTATCCAGTTCGCCTTCACCGTTTCGTTCCACATCGTTTTTCCGGCGTTGAGTATCGGGCTGGCGAGCTTTATCGCCGTGCTCGAAGGCGCGTGGCTCAAAACCGGGAAACCGGTCTACAAGGAGCTGTGCCTGTTCTGGTCGAAAGTGTTCGCCATTGCTTTCGGAATGGGCGTGGTCTCCGGCGTGGTGATGAGTTACGAGTTCGGCACCAACTGGGGCGGTTTTTCGAGCTTCGCCGGTCCGATCACGGGCCCACTCCTCGCCTACGAAGTGATGACCGCGTTTTTCCTTGAGGCCGGTTTCCTTGGCATCATGCTGTTCGGCTGGAACAAGGTCGGCCCGAAAGCGCACTTCGGCGCCACGCTGATGGTTGCGATCGGCACGTTGATCTCAACGTTCTGGATCCTGGCATCGAATAGCTGGATGCAGACGCCGCAAGGGTTCCGGATCGAAGGTGATCATGTCGTACCGGTGAGCTGGTTCCAGATCATCTTCAACCCATCGTTTCCTTATCGGCTTGCACACATGGCCATCGCGGCGTTCATTGTCGCGGGGCTGGTGGTCGCGGCATCGGGCGCATATCACCTGCTGAAGGGCCGCCGCGACCCCGCGATCAAGAAGATGTTTTCGATGGCGCTCTGGCTTTTGCTCGTACTTACGCCCCTCCAGGCGATGGTCGGCGACCAGCACGGACTGAACACGCGTAAATATCAGCCTGCGAAGATCGCCGCCATCGAAGGCCTGTGGGAAACCGAGAAAGGCGGCACGGCGCTGAATCTGTTCGGCATTCCGGATATGGAAGCCGAGACCACGAAGTACGCGCTATCCGTTCCCCATCTGGGCAGCCTGATTCTCACGCATAGCTGGGACGGCGAGATCCGCGGGCTCAAGTCCTTCCCGAAGGAAGACCGGCCCAACTCGACAGTCGTGTTCTGGAGCTTCCGGATCATGGCCGGATTGGGCGTCCTGATGATCCTGATGAGCACTGCGGGATGGGTGCTCAGACGGAAAGACAAGCTGTTCGAGTCGAAGCTGTTTCAGCGTTTCGTGCTTGTCATGGGGCCGACGGGTTTCATCTCGCTGCTGGCTGGTTGGGTGACGACAGAGGCCGGGCGGCAACCGTGGGTGGTCTATGGCGTGATGCGCACGTCGGAGGCCGTGTCGCCCGTGACCGCGCAGCAAGTCGGCGTGACGCTGCTGATCTTCGTCATCGTTTATACGCTCGTGTTCGGCACGGGCATCTATTACCTGCTCAAGCTGCTCAAGACCGGGCCGGCGTTGCCGGGCACGATCACGCACGCGCCCAGCATGGACGATGACAACCACACCGCGCGCCGGCCGCTCTCGGTCGCGACGCATTCGATAGAAGGAGCGTGAGATGGATTTATCGCTGACATGGGCCGCGATCATCGCGCTGGGCGTGCTGATGTACGTGGTGCTGGACGGGTTCGACCTGGGCATTGGCATCCTGTTTCCGTTCTTCCCGGACGAACATGACCGCGACGTGATGATGAACACCGTCGCGCCCGTCTGGGACGGTAACGAGACGTGGCTGGTGCTCGGAGGCGCGGGCCTCTTCGCCGCGTTCCCGATGATCTATTCCACTGTGCTTTCCGGGCTTTACCTGCCGCTGATCTTCATGCTGGTCTGCCTGATCTTTCGCGGCGTCACGTTCGAGATCCGCTCGAAGGCAACGCGCACGAAGCCCATGTGGGATCTTGCGTTTATTGGCGGATCAGCGGGGGCGACGTTCTTCCAGGGCGTGGCGCTCGGCGCGTTTCTCAATGGCATACCGGTCGCCGACGGCCGTTATTCCGGCGATGCCTTCACGTGGTTCACGCCGTTCAGCATGTTCACCGGGCTCGCGCTCGTGGTCACTTATGCGCTGCTCGGCTGCTGCTGGCTGATTGCCAAGACCGAAGGCGACCTGCAACGGCGCTTTTACCGGATCGTTTGGCCGCTCACGCTGTTGCAGCTCGGGACCATTGCGGTCGTCAGTATCTGGACGCCGCTGCAGGACGCGGGCATCGCGTCGCGCTGGTTCGATACCCCCTGGTTTTATCGGTTCCTGCCGGTGCCGGTGCTGGTGGTTGCCTGTGCCTGGCTGATGCGCCGGTCCATCCTCTCACGTCACGAAACGCGGCCGTTCATGATGGCGCTCGCGTTCGTGCTGCTGGGTTATAGCGGTCTGGTCCTGAGCATTTCGCCTCACGCCATTTTCCCCGGCGTGTCGCTTTGGGAACTGGCTGCGCCGCATTCGAGCCAGAAGTTCACGTTGATAGGGGCGGCGGTGATCTTGCCGGTGATCATCGCTTATACGACGCTCGGTTACTGGGTCTTCAGAGGCAAGGTGCGCCATGGCGAACATCACTATCACTGAAACACGCGTTGAGCCGCGGAAGCGTTCTGCGCTTAAAAAGACGCTTTGGTTTATCGCGCTTTGGGGCGTAGGTGTGGCGGGGGCAATGTTGCTGGCGCTGCCGTTCAAGTTGCTGATTCAGGCGGCAGCGCGATAAGACGTCGCTCAACGCCTGTTCGATTGAATCGATGCGCAAGTGCACCGCGCACAGCTCACGTGAGAGCTTTCGGGCGATGCTCGTTTTTCCCGTTCCAGGCAGTCCGCCAAGCGCAATCAGCATTTTGCCCTCAGACTGAAGTCATTCAAAGCTACGATTCGGACACTGTACCCCATCCTCACCGGGCCAAGCCTGTGTCAGCCAAATGGCACGTTACGGCGCTCACGCAGCCTCAAGCAGTTCGCAGTATCTGGGCGCAGCCGTCTGTTCGGGAAAGTCAGCCTCGTATAGCAACCCTGCCGTGTTCCAATCGATACCCACCGCTGCCTCCGGTTTGTAGACGATCAGCGCCATTTCGAAGCGGGTCATCCAAAGTTGACGTGCCAGTTTATAGCCCGCTGAATGGCGCGTGATATCTTTCATGGATGCTCCTTTGGACGTGGTAGAACACCAACCCTACTCCACCTCGTCGATCCTGTCTTGAGTGCTTTAGTGTCGTGATCGGGTCTGCAGTGACAGGTGCACGCACAATGCGCTCGTCAGCCTCGCGGCGAATCAGTCGATAAGCAACGATCAGGACTGCCGATTGCACTTCACTCTCAGCAACATCTCATCTGGTTCACATCAAACTCTTCGCTGTATTGCGAACAAAAAGTAGTTCAGACGATTGGCTCGTGCCTGGTTGATGAATGAGGAAGTCATCTCACGAGCGCACTCACTATCAAAGAACACGACATACCGTCAATAACGAGTGAGAACCAGGACCGCCTATGTTGAAAAAGCTTATTCAATTCCTGATTGGATTTGGGTGCGTTCTCGCTTGCACCGGGATAGGCGTGCTCGCGCTTGGTTTTCTTGGCGTAGTGAATGTAGAGCGTTTTGCATTTGGCCTGTCTGCTGGCGTTCGGATCGTGGGCTCGGTTGCCATTGCCGGGTGCTTGCTTTGCGCAATCGGATATGGCCTCGAAGAAAATACTTAACTCACCTCCGGAATACGCATGTTCAGAAAATCTGACTTTTTCATCATCTCCGCTGTTCTTCTGTCCTTCATCATTTCCGGCTATCTCTGGTTCGTTCTAAAGGACCGGGAGCAGGCGATCTTCACTGCAATCTGGGTGCCTTCGATCCTGAGCTTCGGGATCTATTTCAAACTGTGTTTCCTGTTGGGTAGAAAGACATGACGTTCCCCCTGCTCTACCCGGCCGTAGCCATCTTTTCGCTGCTGCTCGTCGGTCTGCTGCTTACTGTCATCGAATTCAGACAGATGTCGGTGCGCACGGCGAGCGTGCGCAAGCGCGGCCTTTGCACGAAGGAAGTGAGCGCTGAAGTGTGATGCGACCGAAGCAATCAATGCAGTGAGCGACGAGAACCCACGCCCCGAATCGCAAGATTTCATAACTGGATAGGACCATGACCATAAGCGCTCTGACTACCCTCAACGGCCTCTTCGAGCGGCATGCCGCTCTTCGCCAGCGAGTGGATGATGTTGCCCCGGAATTTCCCGACGGTCTCGCGCGGCAAGTGCGGCTGTTACTCAGCTACACGGTCGAATATGGCCAGGATCGGCATGTCCGCCTGGACACGCTCGGCATCGCGCAGTCGATGCTGATGCTGAAGCGTCCTGGCAACGCACTGGACCGTGTCCTGTGCGTACTGCTCCAGTACAAGAAAGAAGACGACAAGCCGCGGTCTGCAGCCAAAGGCAGGGGTCATGCGACGAGCAACCCTCACTCGACACCCATGCGTGATCTTTGAAGGTTGGCAAGGGGCGACCTGCGGGACATTTTTCGTCGCGCACCTGGTTCCACCGCAGCCCGAGAGTTTCGTACAGTTGCGGAGTTCCTCAATGCAAATAAGGAACATGGGGGCATTCCCGCGCGAATATAGTCTTGAACGATAAACAAGCCCGGGGCCGCCGCGTGTCCGATCTATGGCCTGACGCCAGGCGAGCAAGGATGTCCCGGCCTGCGACACCATCGCCGTCCCCGCTTCTATTTCAAAGTAGTGTCGCCCCGCGTGACTTTCACTGCGGTAGCAGTGACATACACCGCGCGAACGCTGTCGCCAACCTTAAGGTCGGCAAGTGAGACATCAGGTCCCGCTTTAACCGTGCCAGTCCTCAGTGGCCCCCTGAGCGTGATGAGCCGGTTCTTCACGTCCACCTTCTCGATCGTTGCCAGAACCTGCACCGATTGTGCGGATGCGGCGACGCCGCCGGAGGCTGGAAGGATCTCCGTCGAGTCGATGCGCTCGCGGATACCATTCGACTTTACCTTGTCTGCGTGAATCAGGAAAGATTCGTGATAAGCGATATCCACCGTGTCACCTATCTGCAATTTGTTGATGTCGCCTACTTCCGGGCTGACCTGGACTTCGAAGGTCCGGCCGCCCTGGCCTCGCAGCGTGGCGGTCAGGGTCGCGGCGTCGATGCCAATGACAGTAGCCTTCGTTTGAATGAGCGCCGCGACACCGGCGCTGTCGGGACCGGTGCCAGTGACGACCTGGACCTCCTGTGCCGATGCCCGCACGGTTAGCGTCGCAGAAGCTGCGAACGCGAGAAACAAGGCACTGCCAAGCGCGAGACGGCGAGCAAGGTGTGTATGCATATCGGCCCTTGGAAATGAAGTTGATCATGCGGAGGTTGATGGACCATGAGCACTTTCCGTGATTCAAGCTTAGTTTTAGTCACGGCGAGTTGGTATTAGACTTTGGTCTTATAGCAATATTGGACATGTGCGCTTTACAGACAACGAAATCACGCCTGTTCGGCACGCCGCCATAGCCGAAGATGGTGCGACGGATGGCCCACAGCTCGTCAGTCCGCATTTCCAGGCCGATCACGAACATCATCAACACAATGCCGAGTCCGGCGAAGTGCAGGATGGCGTCGACTTTAGTGACGAGTTCAGCACCCAGGGGCCGATCGCCGCGCCAGCGAGCAGGTAACCGAGCACGGCGCCAAAACCAAGTCTGCCTGACAGCGGAACAGCCATCAGGGCCGCAGCAAGAAAGATCACCACGTCGACCAGCATCTGCTGCATAGCTATGGCCGCCATTTCAAGGTTGCACATTCGAACGGATCGCCGCGGCGATATCACCACTGATAGCCGCAAGCGCCCTGCTATGCGCTGCAACGAGCGCATCGTCGCCCTCGCCATTGGTCGGCTCATGCACCAGCCTGTAACCGCTCACCGACTTCCCCTTCGACGCCCTCACGGACCACAGCACACCCATCGACGCTGCGTCGCCCGGTGCCGATTCGAAGCTCTGAACATCCAGCGACACGAGGAAGGTCGTCGCCGAATCGGCATTTTGCGGGCTGCCGGATACGAGTGCGCCTGGGAATTGCAACGCCAGGTCTGCGGTCAGCACACGGCGCACCTGGCCCTTGAGTGGATCCGCCCAACGCGCAAACTCGTCAATGGAAACCGTTGTTGCGTCGACTCTCGTCACCAGTTGCGGACGATCGACGAGTTCCGGCACGCTGACGCTGCCGATGGTGATGGCAATGGGCGAACGCGCGTCCGGCTGCGCCTGCTGCACTTGCGGCGTCAGCGTATAGAAGGTGGCTTTCGGCGAACCGGCGCACCCGCTGATGAACAACAGTGTCGCCAGCATGAATCGAGACGCGTTATTCATTTTTGATCCTCCGTCTTGCCGCGAATCAGCGCTTCGGGATGCCGTTCGAGATAGTCAGCGAGCGCGCGGAAGGACGCCGCGGTGCGCGACAGCTCCCGCATCGTGTCGACCGTGCTCTGCGCCAGCGCGGAGTCGGGTTGCAGTGTCTTGTTGGCGGACACAAGTGCGTCGTGGGCAGCGGCGAGCGTGGCACGCGCTTCAGGCGCAACTTGTGTATTGAGGGTCGTCAGCAGCGCCGACGCATCGCCCAGCGTCTTGCGCAGGTCCTGGCCAATGCCTTCGAACGGTATTTTGTTGAGCTTGGCGACCAGGCCGGTGATCGAGTCCTGTAACCCCTGCAGATTTCCGGGCACGGTAGGTAATTCAGGCGGGCTCTTGCTCCAGTCAATGGGCGCTTTCGGCGCCGCAGGAAAGAAGTCGACCGCAACATAGAGTTGCCCTGTCAACAGGCTGCCGGTCTTCAATTGCCCGCGCAATCCGTGACCGACGAGATAATCGGCGAAGGTCTTGCGATCTGTCGTGACACGCCCATTGTCGGCGCCTTTTTCGTAACGTGAGGTGAAGCGGCCCGGGAAGATGCGTACCTCGACCGGTATGCTGAACTCTTTTTTCGCCTTGTCGAAGTGGGTATAGATCGCTGAGACTTCGCCGACCACGATGCCACGGAAATCGACGGGCGCGCCTACTGTCAAGCCGCGCACCGACTCCTTGAAATTCATCACATATGTGTCGACGATGGTGTCGTGCCGCTTCATCGCTTCGGCTCGTTCTTCAAAGAGCGTGAACTCCCGCCGTACAGCGGCCTCTGTCTTGTCAACCGTGTCGGGCGGGCTTTGAAACGCCAACCCGCCGATCAGAATCGATACGAGCGACTCCGTGTTGACCTTGACGCCGGTCGTATCGAACGTGACGTCGACTCCGCTTGCGTGCCAGAAGCGGGTGTCATTGGTCACGTATTTATCGTAAGGGGCGTTGACGAAGATATGCAGCGTCATGCCTTCGCCGTCGGAGTCGAGCGCATAGGACGTAATTTGGCCGACCTGCAGTCGCCGGAAAAATATCGGCGAGCCCACGTCGAGCGAGCCCATGTTCTCGCTCTTGAGCACGAACTCACGACCGGCCACGCCCGTGGCGAATACCGGAGGCGACTCGAGGCCTACGAAATCGGTGCGTTTCTCTGTCTTCGTGCCGATGTCCACGCCGACGTACGACCCGGACAAGAGCGTGCCGATCCCGGACACCGTCCCACCGGAAATACGCGGGCGCACGACCCAGAAGCGGGTGTCGTCCACCAGCATTTTCGAAGCGTCGCGCGACATCTCCGCCATGGCGATCACCGACTTGTCATCCGGCGCCAGCGTGACCTTCTTGATCAGGCCAACATCCACATTCTTGAACTTGATCTTCGTTTTGCCGGCCTCCAGGCCATCAGCATTCTGGAAGCTGATATTGACGGTCGGGCCTTTCTCGAGAATTGACTGCACGGCGAGCCAGCCACCAATCAAGACTGCGATGAGCGGAACCAGCCAGATAAGCTGAACCCGCCAGCGCGAACGGCGCACCGCGATCGCCTCGGGAAAATCGGGGGTATCCGGGTCTTCGGGGGGGCCGAGCGGCTTATTCATGGTCAGGCTCCAGCGGGTCCCAAATCAGGCGTGGGTCGAATGACATTGCAGACAACATCGTCAGCACCACTACCGAGCCAAATGCGATCGAGCCAGGGCCGGCCATGATCGTTGCAAGCGCGCTGAACTGCACGAGCGCTACCAGGATCGTAATGACGTAGATATCGAGCATCGACCAGCGACCGACGAGCTCCACCACGCGATAGATGCGCGTGCGTTTCTCCGGCAGCCAGCGCCAGCGAAGCTGCGCGGTCAGGACGAGGAAAATCAGCGAGATGATCTTGAGCATCGGCACGGCAATGCTCGCGATAAACACCAGTACAGCAAGCGGCCACGAGCCAGAGACCCAGAGAAACACCACGCCGCTCATGATCGTGTCCGTCTGTTCACCGAACAATGAACTCGTGTCCATGACGGGAAGCACGTTTGCAGGGATGTACAGCACGACGGCTGCGATCACGAATGCCCAGGTGCGCGCAATGCTGCCCGGCTTTCGGAAATGCAAGGCCGATCCGCACCGCGGACAGGTTCCCTCATGCGAACCCGGCTGCGGGCGCCGGCTTGTTCGTCTGCCACGATTGCGGCCTGCTGTCGAAACCGCAGCCGGGTTCGA
>NZ_JBSIPA010000229.1:0-10128 GCF_053574605.1 Caballeronia sp. M23-90
TCGAGCGCGGTTGCGCCGCTTTGGGCGGCATTGATCGCGCGGATCAATGCGGCGGCGGGCAAGCCGGCAGGTTTCATCAACCCGAAGCTGTATCTTGCGAAAACGGCCGGGCACGACATTACGCAAGGCAATAATGGGAGCTTCGAGGCATCGGCGGGATGGGATGCATGCACGGGTCTCGGCAGTCCCGATGGCGCAAAAGTCGCGGCGGCGCTTAAATAGGGAAACGCAAGAAAGCAGGCAGGCAAACGGCAAGAACTCCAACAACAAAGCTAGGAGCAAACATGACGAACTCACCGGCGGCAGCGAAATCATCAAGTGCATCTTCCGGCAAGAAAGACCAGCCGTATTTCGATCCGACGCCGTACGGCAATGGTCCCGATGACGCCATTGACGCCACCCTGACCGACGAAAGCGCCGCGATCACGCATCACTCGGCGGTTATCGGCGGGAAGACGATCAACTATACGGCGACCGCCGGGCACCTCGTGATCGTCGATCCAAGCAGCTCGAAGCCTACCGCCAAACTCTTCTACGTTGCGTTCACGCAGGACAACCAGACTGAGGAAGCGCGTCCGCTGACGTTCTTCTATAACGGCGGGCCGGGGTCGTCGTCGGTGTTCGTGTTGCTGGGTTCGTATGCGCCAATGCGCATCAAGACTTCGACGCCCGACTTCACGCCGCCCGCGCCGTACCAGATGGAAGACAATCCGGACAGCCTGCTCGACAAGAGCGACCTCGTGTTCATCAACCCGGTAGGGACGGGCTACTCGGCGGCGATCGCGCCGAACAAGAACCGCGATTTCTGGGGCGTTGATCAGGATGCCGATTCAATCAAGCAATTCATCAAGCGCTTCCTGACCAAGAACAATCGATGGAATTCGCCCAAGTTTCTGTATGGAGAGTCGTATGGCACGGCGCGCAGTTGCGTGCTTGCGTACCGCCTGCATGAGGACGGCGTGGACCTGAACGGCATCACGTTGCAGTCGTCCATTCTCGATTACACGCAGACGGTCAACCCGGTCGGCGCACTGCCGACCGCCGCTGCCGATGCGTGGTTCCACAAGAAGCTCGGTGTGCATCCGCGGCCAGCCGATCTGCTGGAATTCTCGGAAGAGGTGGCGCAGTTTGCGCGCACGGATTACATCGCGGCGTTGCGCAAGTTTCCGCAGACCGACGACGATACCGTCGAGAAACTCTCGGAATACACGGGTATCGACAAAGCCACGCTGATTGCGTGGAGTCTCGATGTCGCTTCGTATGACAGCCGCGGCAATTCGCTTTTTCTCACCACGCTGCTGAAATCGAGGGGCGTGGCGCTCGGTTCCTACGATGGCCGCGTGACGGCGATATCAACGGGCATCGCCGGAAAGATCGATCCGAATTCCGGCGGCAACGATCCGACCATGACGGCAGTCACCGGCGTGTACACCGCGATGTGGAACCAGTACCTGAACGAGAAGCTGAAGTTCACATCCACGTCTTCTTTCACCGATCTCAACGACCAGGCCTTTCTCAACTGGGATTTCCATCACAAGGACCCGACCGGCGCGGAAAAAGGCATGGACGCCAAGGGCAATATCATTCTCTACACGGCGGGGGATCTTGCAGCGGTGATGGCGTTGAACATCGACTTGAAGGTGTTGTCGGCGAACGGATTCTATGACTTCGTGACGCCGTTCTACCAGACGGTGCTGGATCTGCAGCAAATGCCGCTCATCGATAAAACCGTGCGCGAGAATCTCTCCGCGAAGTTTTATCCATCGGGTCACATGATTTATCTCGATGGTGGATCGCGCACGCAGCTCAAGGCGGATCTCTCGACCATGTACGAAGCAGCGACGGCGAACCACAACGCGATGAGCCGCATTCGCGCATTGCAGGAGCGCAAGAGAGACTAGGGGTTTGCGCTTCGGCGGCATTGGCGGGAACACGGTTTGCGAAAGAAGGGCGAACGCATGTCAGATGCGTCAGTTCAATTGCAAAATGGAGTTCTCCCCAATGCCGACCCCGAAGAAGAATGGAAGCGCTGCTGCGCCCCAGTCAAACGCCAGCGCTGTTGCGCGCACGCCCTCGCAGAACAATACGAATCCCAAGCTGGACAGCCTCGAGCAATTCCGTTCGGACGCGACGAACCAGGCGCTGACGACCAATCAAGGCGTCAAGGTCTCCGATAACCAGAACACACTCAAAGTGGGTCCGCGCGGCCCGTCGCTGCTCGAAGATTTCATCATGCGTGAAAAAATCACGCACTTCGACCATGAGCGCATTCCCGAGCGGATCGTGCATGCACGTGGTTCCGCCGCGCATGGCGTGTTCAAGCCGTACAAGGCCCACACCGATCTGACGAAGGCCGCCTTCTTGTCGGACCCGAACAAGGAAACGCCCGTCTACGTGCGTTTTTCGACGGTTCAGGGTTCGCGCGGCTCAGCAGATACGGTGCGCGATGTACGTGGTTTCGCGGTCAAGTTCTACACGGACGAAGGCAACTTCGATATGGTCGGCAACAACATGCCGGTCTTTTTTATCCAGGACGCCATCAAGTTTCCGGACTTCGTGCATGCCGTGAAGCCCGAACCGCATAACGAAATGCCGCAGGGCGGATCGGCGCATGACACGTTCTGGGACTTCGTCTCACTCGTGCCGGAGTCAGCGCACATGGTCCTGTGGACCATGTCGGATCGCGCAATCCCGCGCAGCCTTCGCACCATGGAGGGATTCGGCATCCATACATTTCGTCTGGTGAATGCCGAGGGCAAGGGACGCTTCGTCAAGTTCCACTGGCGTCCGACCATCGGTTCCGCATCGCTTTTGTGGGACGAAGCGCAAAAACTCGCGGGCAAGGACTCGGACTTTCACCGGCGCGACCTGTGGGAAGCGATCGACATGGGCGATTACCCGGAATGGGAATTGGGCGTGCAGATCGTGGAAGAGGATCAGGAGCACTCGTTCGACTTCGACATTCTCGATCCGACCAAGATCATCCCGGAAGAAATCGTGCCGATCACCATGCTCGGCAAGCTCACGCTGAATCGCAATCCGGATAACTTCTTCGCCGAGACCGAGCAGGTTGCGTTCTGTCCGGGACACATTGTTCCGGGTATCGATTTCTCGAACGATCCGCTGCTGCAAGGCCGTTTGTTCTCCTACACCGACACCCAGATCAGCCGCCTTGGCGGTCCGAATTTTCACGAAATTCCGATCAACCGCACGATCGCGCCGATGCACAACAATCAGCGCGATGCGAAGCACCGGATGACGGTGAACCGCGGGCAGGCATCGTACGAACCGAATTCAATCGACAGCGGCTGGCCGAAGGAAACGGCGCCGGCCGCGATGGGCGGCGGTTTCGAAACGTATCCGGAACGCGTGGATGCCGTCAAGATCCGCCAACGCAGTGAATCGTTCGCCGACCACTATTCCCAAGCCACGCTGTTCTGGAAGAGCATGACGCAGCCGGAGAAGGACCATATCGTCGGCGCGTATTCGTTTGAACTGAGCAAGGTCGAGCGCAAGTTCATCCGCGAGCGGCAGCTTGGAATCCTGGCGAATATCGATAGCGAGCTGTGTGCGCGTGTTGCCGACAATCTTGGTCTTCCCGCGCCGGCAGCGAGCGCGAGTCCGGAAGAGCTCGGCAAGTCGTCTCTCGAGCAATCGCCGGCACTGAGTTTGATTGCGAAGGCGGTGCCCTCGGTGAAAACGCGCAAGGTCGCCATCCTTGCTGCGAAGGGCGCGGACGTTGCAAGCATCAAGGCGATCAAGGACGCGCTCACGGCTGAGGGTGCGCATGCGAAAGTCGTTGCGCCGCAACTGGGCACGTTGGGTGATGGCGTTGAAGTGGATGCAACCATTCTCGCGCTGCCGTCGATCATGTTCGACGGTGTGGTCATTGCCGGCGGCGCGGCGAGTGCGAAGCTGCTGGCAGAGTCCGGCGACGCCCGCCACTTCGTGCTTGAAGCATTCAAGCATCTGAAGGCGATCGGTGCCGTGGGCGACGGCGAGGATGTGCTTGCCGCCGCACATCTGCCGACCGGCGATGAAGGCGTAAGCGTGGGCAGCGACGTGAAGAAAGTGATGAAGGCCTTCATTACAGCGATGTCGGCGCATCGGGTTTGGGCGCGAGCCGAGAAGGCAGAGAGCGTTCCGGCGTAAGCACTACGCCTGACGAAGAATGGCCGCCAACGCGAAGTTGGCGGCCATTTTTTTATGCGGAATCGTTTTATTGCCCGAAGTAAGTGGAGCGCGTTCCGTCCGGCTGGGCAACAAGCGCCCGCGTTCCAGCAGCTGACGATCCATTCATTGTCGGTCCGTACGATGTCGCCATCACGCCCTGATTCGTTTCCACGCGTTGCTCGGCGGCCTGGGTCTGAGCGGGATACGTCGTGTGATCGCCTTCGACGTTGTAGCCCGACCGCTCCATTTGAGCCAGATCCGCTTTCACTGCCGCGCGCGTCACCGTGTCGCCGGATTGTTGCGCGCTTGCCAGAGCTGGAGCGCCTAAAGCTGCTGCTACGACGATTGCAGGAATGAGTGCCTTGAGCATGGTGGTGTCTCCTCGAATGTCCTTGTTGCTTTTAGCGTCGTTAACAACCGGATGGTCGAATCGACGACGCGTGACAGATCGAAGTGTAGACACGCAATACTGTTTCCATTAACGCTGAATTAGCGAAATAGTGTTGTGGGAGTTGCAATAATGCTTGCTTTATCTGAAGCTTGGCACAGCCTTGCGCCAGGACTGTATCGACCCGGGCGGCGTGTTGTTTCACGATTCCTTATTGGCCTTGCGGCCTGAATTTGCGACACTGGCAATCCTCTTAAAAACAGGCGTGTATTGCGTCGTTTCTTTAGGGAAATGCTGATGGCTTCACTAAGGACGTTCGCCACGATAAAACCGCCAAGGCTTCTGCGCATTGCGGTGCTGTTTTGTATCGCGCTATTATTTTGCGTTTCGGTGAGTGCCCGGATGAACGTTTCAAAAAATCCGGTTCAAGCAAGGCCGTTGATAGTGGGCGTCGTGCCGGGCGCGTTGCCGCCTATGGAAATGAGTAATCCGAATGATTCGGAGAATCCTCTGCGCGGTGTATCGGCGGATTTTGTGCAACGAATCGCAGGAGCGTTGCAGAAGCCGGTTCAATGGCAGAGCTTCGCCGATCGCGGCGCAATGATCGACGCGTTGCGGCAGCATCGAATAGATGCCGCGACCAGCGCCACTGGTAACGACGGCGGCGTCGCGTTGCTTTACAGCAAGCCGTATGTTGCGACGAAGCAGGTCTATGTTGAGCGTCGTGTCGCAGGATCACACACAGGACGGATCGCATACGTCGAGTCGCAGACATCGCCACAACGGCTGCAGGATGCGTATCCATCGATGCATCCCGTTGCTTATCGCGATACGTTGAGCGCATTGCTCGCCGTATCGCTGGGCGATGCGGACGCTTTCGTCGGCGATCTGGTCACAGCGGGTTATGCGGTCGATCATTTCGATCTGGTCAACCTCACGCTGTCCGGTTTCGCTCCATTCGATGAAGCCGGCTACAGCTTCGCATTCGCCGCCGATGCAACCGGGGAAGCCCTGCGCCGGCGCATGGACGCGGCGCTTGCCGCATTGCCGCCGCGTTTCTTGATGGAAGTACGCGCACGCTGGGCTGTCGCCGCGGCCGTGACGTTCACCCAACCGCTCGAATTAAGCGGCCCCGAGCTTGCCTGGATCGCGGCACATCCCGTGGTCGACTACTCCATGTACGCGGACGCCGCGCCCATGACGTTCCGCGATTCGCGCGGCAAACCGGCGGGACTCGCAATCGATATGTTGTCGGCTATCGGTGCCGCGACCGGGCTGACATTTGAAGGCCATTTGCGCGATTCGGTCGAAGCCGTCACGCAGGATATCTTCGACGGCAATTCGGCCTTGATCCCTTATGGATTCAGCGCCGGGCAGATTCCGCCGCAGTTCGTGCCAAGCAAACCCTACGGCGAAGGCGTGCTCGCGATCGTGACCCGCGCGGGCGCCGAGCCGCTTCACGACGCCCGCGCGCTTGCCGAAAAACGCGTCGCGTTGTGGCGCAACCATGCGCTGATGGCCATGCTGCACGAGCGCGTGCCCACGGCGCGGATCGTCGAGACTTTACCGGTCAAGGGCCAGTTCGACGCCGTGCTCGACGGCGACGCGGACGCGACCGTCATCGACATGACGTTTGCGAATTACGCCGTCGGCAATCCGTATCGCGGCAAGCTCGCGATCACCGGCGCGTTCATAGATCAACCCGTGCAGCACGGCTTTCTCATCGCGCGTGGCGAGCCGATGTTGCTGTCGATCGTGAACAAGGCGATCGCGCACATGCAGCCCGCCGAGCTCGATGCCATCCGCCGCCGGTGGCTGCTGATCGAGCATCCCGAGAGCAAATGGGAGCAGCGGCGTCCGCAAGTCATCTTCGGCGCGTTACTGGCGGTGGCCCTGCTTGCGTTGCTCGCCGGATGGGGCTGGTCGCTGAAGAAGCAGGTGGATCGGCGGCGCAGAGCCGAGGACGCAATGCGGCGCGCCAGGAACGACGCCGAGAGCGCGAACCGTGCAAAGTCGGTCTTCCTCGCGGCGATGAGCCACGAGATCCGCACGCCGATGAATGCCGTCCTCGGTCTCCTCGAACTCGAGCTGCGCAGCCCGGGAGACAGGGCATCGACGGTCAGGGCGCTCGGCACGGCGCACAATGCGGCGCGCGATCTGCTTGGCATGATCGACGATATCCTCGACATGGCGAAGATCGAAGCGGGACGGCTTACATTGATGCCCGCGCCCGTGGAACTCGGGGCGTGGGTGCAGAGCGTTGCAGCGATCTACGAGCCGGCGGCGCGCGTGAAGGGCCTGGCGCTGAGGGTCCGCGCGAACGGCGAAAGCGAACACGCATGGGTGCTGGCCGATGCATTGCGACTGCGGCAGGTGCTAGGCAATTTGTTATCGAACGCGATCAAGTTCACCGATGCCGGCGAGATCGTGATCGACTATTCGATTGCGCAGACGAACACGCGCTGCGCGTTCGTGTTCACGGTGTCCGATACTGGTCTCGGGATCGCGGGCGATCAGCAGGCCTTGCTCTTCA
Organism: Caballeronia sp. M23-90; assembly: GCF_053574605.1. Taxonomy (NCBI): domain Bacteria; kingdom Pseudomonadati; phylum Pseudomonadota; class Betaproteobacteria; order Burkholderiales; family Burkholderiaceae; genus Caballeronia; species Caballeronia sp. M23-90. Next base: position 7,095 of record NZ_JBSIPA010000229.1, read on the forward strand.
CGCCCTTCACGCAAGCGCGTCAGGAACAGCCGGGAAGGTTCGGCGGAACGGGTCTTGGCCTGACGATCTGCAGGCGGCTGATGACGTTGATGAACGGCACCATCGAGTTATCGAGCACGCCGGGGCAGGGGAGCCGGTTCACCGTAAAAATGAGCTTGCCGCTGAGCGAACCGCCCTTGCAAATGCCTGTCCCGGAAGACGCCGAAACGCGGGTGCCCGAAGGCTTGCGCATACTTGTAGTCGATGATCATCCCGCCAATCTCATCCTGCTCACAAGCCAGTTGAAGAACCTTGGCTGCGAGATCGAAACGGCCAGCGAAGGCGCAGCCGCATTCTCGCGATGGGATCAGCAAAGACTCGAAGGTTCGCCATTCGACCTGATCCTGACCGACTGTTCGATGCCCGTCATGAGCGGCGAGGATCTCGCCCGCGCAATCCGCAAGCGCGAGGCCGAGGGGCAGGGAACGCGGGTACCTATCGTGGGCGTGACGGCGAACGCGCAGCGCGAGGCCGTGGATCACGCGCTCGCGTCAGGCATGACGCAGTGCCTGGTCAAGCCGCTGGGACTGGACGCGCTGCGACATGCGCTCGTGCTTGCATCGCAAAGGACGGAGGAGGTGCATGAGGCCGCAACACCGGTAATCGCCGATCACACGTCACCGGACGCCTATGCGAGGTTTTTCCCGGTATCCGACGCCCCGATCCGTCTTTCCAGGCGCACTACAGGAACACGGGCCTATGGCCCGACACACGCTTTTCCGTCCAATACGCCTCGCCAGCAGTCGGTGATTACAGCGCACACGGCGGACGCAAATCATCAGACGAAGCGCTTGGCGATTGCCGCACCGCGCTTTGATGCCGACCTTCTGAACAGTCACGGAGATCAGGCGGCGCTCCTCGTCGATGTGCTGAAGTGGTCGAACCAGGTCGATCTCGAAGCCAGTCGCGCGGCACTCGACACGGGCGACTTCCAGCGCCTTCATGAACTCGTGCATCGCATGAAAGGAGCATCCCTGGTGATCGGGGCCACGCCGTTTGCCGATGCCTGCGTCGCGCTGCAAAGCCTGATCGAGCACGACGAGCATCCGTCCGACATGGCGAAACTCTGCGATGCCTACGCGCGTTTCAACGACGAAGCCATAGCACTGGATGCGGCGTTGACACAGCACGCTGCTTTAACACAAAACGTCGCCTGAAGCGAATGCCTGAGCCCGGCTTCGGGTTCACCATTAATGTCCATTGTGATTATCGAGTCGCGCATGTGTTTTAATTAGGCCCTCCTCTCGCTCCGACATTTTGCTCTCGCTGATTCTGGCGTGGCACGCTCGCCGAATGAATAGAAGGCCTCTTTCGTATCACCGGCATGGTTCTCGTCTGGCGGTCGCCGCCGCGTGGCTCCTGCTCGCCGCCGGCAGCGCGGCGCATGCTCAGAGACCTGAGTTGCTGGATCCGCGCGTGAAGCAAACCACCATCGTGGACACGATTTGCCGTCCGGGTTACGCCGACGACGTGCTGCCTCCGTTCGATACCCTGCAGCGTCAGAAAGACCAGTTGCTCAAGCAGCGCAAGGTCGACCCGGCGACCGCGTCGCAATATGCGCTCGATCACCGCATGCCTGTATTGCTCGGCGGTTCGCCGACGTCTGCGGCCAATCTCGACATTCGCCGCTGGGATGGCCGCGCGGGACAGCGCCGCAAGGAACGGCTGGCGGTGTTCCTGAAGCGCTGTGTGTGTACGGGGGATTTGTCGTTGGCGGCGGCCCAGACCGCCATGAGCGGTGACTGGTCGAACCAGTTCCGGAATTTGTCCAGTTCGAGTTGCACCGGAGACTGAGCGTCGAAGTCATTCAATGGTGAACGTGTCGAGCGGCTGGTTTGCCTGCGTTTCCCCTGCGAAACGGCGCGCCAGCTGATCATAAAGCCTACGGGCTTCGTCCAGTGTCAGGTCGATCCAGTACGGGTCACCGGCGCCATCGTTCAGACGTTCGGGCGGAAACTGGATCTCCAGCACAATGCCTTTCTTGTAGCTCATCGCTTGAAACTCCGCGTCGTGGCAAAGAAAGGCATCAAGTCTACCGGCGCGCAAAGGCAGCATTGGCGCTCGACCGGGAAACATATTCTTGCCGGTCGCTCAATAAACAAAGCCTCTTCGACACGGCGTCACAGCTTGGGCAGCGCGGCGCCATCGAGCAAATGGCTCACCACCCGCTCGCCCAGCGCAGGCCCGACGCTCATTCCCACGCCGCTATGCATGAACACGCCGGTGACGGTGGGCGATGCCCGCAGCACGGAAAACGGCGCGTCCGATGTGCCGGTTCGCGCGCCATACACGCCTTGCCAACGTTCGATCACGTCGAGTTTGCCGCCGAGCGTGCTTTCGGCGAGCGTGAGCAGCATGTCATCGACAGATGCCGCGTTGAACGGTGACGGATCGTCACCGTAATCATGCGAATCGCCGATGATCAAGTCGCCCGCTGGCGTCGGGCTCGCCAGCAAATGAATGCCGTGCTCGAGCAACGCGGGTTCTTGCGCGGCCACTTCTTCGTGCAGCGCGGCGGCTTCGGGCAGGTCCGAAAACGCGCCGTAATGCAGGCAGCTTAAACCAGTCAGCACCGCATGATCGAGGGCGAATGGTTGGGCGGGCCTCACACGCAGCATCTGCAAACGGCACACGCGCGGCTCGATTGCGGCAAGCTCGGGTGCAAGCAGCGACAAATAATCGTGCCCCGCACAAATCACCACCTGTTCGGCGCGCGACTCGCCGGCCGTCGTGTCGAGAACGCCGTTGTCGATACCGCGCACCATCGTTCCAAAGCGGAAATCCACGCCATACGCGCGCCGCAAATAGTCGATCAACCCTGGCACCGCCTCGCGCGAGAAGACCTGCAAGTCGGCGCGTCCATGCAACGCGGCGTGATGTTTGCTGAAGCGGCCGCCGTAGAGATCGTTGAGCGCGGCGCGCGTATGGCGTGGATTTCCGCTTTGGAACGATGGTGCGCGGTATCGACAACGGCGTTCTCGACACGACGGCCGGA
>NZ_JBSIPA010000022.1:0-31854 GCF_053574605.1 Caballeronia sp. M23-90
TGCTGTTCGTGCGGACGTCGCACGGCTTGATCATCACGCGCGACGGCGAAGCGCTGCTGCCGCACGAACAGCGTCACGCCCAGCGCTTCCTGCAGATTCTTGATCTGCAGGCTGACGGCGGGTTGCGATACATGCAGTTGTACGGCTGCTCGCGTGAGATTCCCCTCACGGGCGACGGTCACAAAGGCGCGAAGAAGAGTCAGGTCCATATCCTGATATTAGCGCGGCTTATAAAGCTATTGAAGATATCTGATTGGATTGCTGCACTGCGAGCGCAGTAGGGTGTGGAGAATTAACGCTTAAAAATACTTCGAATCAGATCGGCGGCCCACGGGCGAGCCGCGCAGGAGACGCAGATGAAACAGGACGCACGCAAGCTCGAAGGCGAATTCGACTACATCATTGTGGGCGCGGGGACGGCAGGGTGCGTGCTCGCCAACCGTCTGACCGAAGACGCGGACGTGAGCGTCCTTCTGCTCGAAGCCGGCGGCCGGGACAACTATCACTGGATTCACGTGCCGGTCGGCTATTTATATTGCATCGGCAATCCGCGTACGGACTGGCTTTATAAGACGCAGGCGGAAGCCGGACTCGATGGCCGCTCGCTCTCCTATCCGCGCGGCCGCGTGCTGGGCGGATGCTCATCGATCAACGGCATGATCTACATGCGTGGCCAGCGCGAAGATTACGACGACTGGGCGGCCGTTACCGGCGACCGCGACTGGTCCTGGGATTCGGTGCTGCCCGTCTTCAAGCGCAGCGAAGACCATCACGGTGGCGCCAACCAGTGGCACGGAACGGGCGGCGAATGGCGCGTTGAAAAGCAGCGGCTCAAGTGGAAGGTGCTGGAAACCTTTGCGCAAGCGGCGCAGCAAACGGGCCTTCCCGCCACCGATGACTTCAACCGCGGCGACAACACGGGCGTAGGCTACTTCGATGTCAACCAGCGCAGCGGGATTCGCTGGAATGCATCGAAGGCATTCTTGCGACCCGCTATGAAGCGCTCCAATCTCACCATCATCACGGGCGCGCATACCCAGCGCCTCGTGATGGAGGGCAAGCGCTGCGTCGGCGTGGAATATCGCGGCGGCGACACGGACTATCTTGCGAAGGCGCGTTGCGAAGTGATTGTCAGCGCGGGCGCGGTGAACTCGCCGCAATTGCTGGAGCTGTCGGGCATTGGCAATGGCGCACGGCTGCAGAAACTGGGTATCGATGTGATCCAGGATCTGCGCGGCGTCGGCGAGAATCTGCAGGATCATCTGCAGCTTAGGATGGCTTATAAAGTTAGCGGCGTACGCACCCTGAATACGCTTTCAGCGAAATGGTGGGGCAAGGCGTGGATCGGGTTGCAATACGCGGTCATGCGCAGCGGGCCAATGTCCATGGCGCCGTCCCAGCTCGGTGCGTTCGCCAAATCCAATCCCGACGATGCAACCATCACCCGGCCCGACGTGGAGTATCACGTGCAGCCTTTGTCGCTGGACCGGTTTGGCGAGCCATTGCATGCGTTCAACGCGTTCACGGCTTCGGTGTGTCCACTGCGGCCGACATCGCGGGGAAGCGTTCACATTGCTTCGCCGGATGCGAAGGTCGCGCCGTTGATCGCGCCCAATTATTTATCGACGGATCGTGATCGCGAGGTTGCAGTCAACGCCTTGAAGCTGACGCGGCGCATCGCGGCCGCGCCCGCGCTCGCCAGGTACTCGCCCGAAGAGATCCTCCCCGGCGCGGCGTTCCAGACCGATGCCGAGCTGGCCGTGGCCGCGGGAAAGATCGGCACGACGATTTTCCATCCGGTCGGGACGTGCCGCATGGGAACCGATAACGATCCGGCCGCCGTCGTCGACAGCCGCCTGCGTGTCATTGGCGTCGAAGGCCTGCGCGTAGTCGATGCTTCCGTCATGCCGACCATTACATCGGGCAATACCAACTCGCCAACGCTGATGATCGCTGAAAGGGCCAGCGAGATGATTCGCGCGGACCGCAGGTTCCTGGGCTCGCAGGTTCGCACGCTGGTATCGGGTGCCTGAATATGACCCGGATATGTTCAGTAACGCGCATTGTTTGAACGATTAAGCGGCCCGGCTGAAAAACAAAGCGCCTGACTAAGTGCAAATCCCGATGATTGCGCTGCATCATTGGCGCGACAATACATCAGACGTCCCTGATGTGCCGCAGGTCTGCACGAGCGTTGTGCGGCACGCAAAAAACGCAGCAAGCACGAGTTAGCACAACGCCAGCACCGCAACACAAGTCCCGGGCACAAGCACCGTACGAACGAAAGCGAGCACCGATGGCATGCGCCAAAAGCGCGCCCTGTTGAGGCTGAAAACAAAGGCCGGGCTTTAAGGCTCAAACCAAGCATGGAAGGGGACATGATTCTCGGCGACACGATTCTGGAAACCCGCGGCCTGACAAAAGAATTCAAAGGCTTCACCGCCGTGAACGATGTGAACCTGCGTGTGCGCCGGGGTTCGATCCATGCATTGATCGGTCCCAACGGCGCCGGCAAGACCACTTGCTTCAACCTGCTTACCAAGTTCCTCGAACCGACTGCGGGACAGATTGTTTTCAACGGAGCCGATATCACGCGCGAACGTCCGGCGCAGATTGCGCGTCGCGGCGTGATCCGGTCATTTCAGATTTCTGCTGTATTCCCGCATCTGACGGTCATGCAGAACGTGCGTATTGGCTTGCAGCGATCGCTCGGCACATCGTTCAAGTTCTGGAAAAGCGAGCGCGTGCTCAACGAACTCAACGACCGTGCCATGGATCTGCTCACGCAAGTCGGCCTGACCGATTTCGCCGATACCACCACGGTCGAACTTTCATACGGCCGCAAGCGCGCGCTCGAAATCGCCACCACATTGTCGATGGAACCCGAACTCATGCTGCTCGATGAACCCACGCAAGGCATGGGACATGAAGACGTGGACCGCGTGACAGCGCTGATCAAGAAAGTGTCGGTGGGACGCACCATTCTCATGGTCGAGCACAACATGAACGTGATCGCCGGGATCTCGGACACCATCACCGTCCTGCAACGCGGGGAAGTATTGGCCGAGGGCAGCTACGCGGAGGTATCGAAGAACGCGCTCGTGATGGAAGCCTATATGGGCAGCGCCGACGCCGCCCTTGCCGGAGCGCACGCATGAGCACGATCGTGGAAGAACGCCGCGCACAACAATCGCGCGATGCATCGGCGGGTGAGCCTGCGCTCGAACTTGTCGGCGCGCAAGCGTGGTACGGCGAGTCGCATATCCTGCACGGCGTGGATCTGAAGGTGAGCCGCGGCGAAGTGGTCACGCTGCTCGGGCGCAATGGCGCGGGCCGCACGACCACGATGCGCGCGATCATGGGCCTGACCGGACGGCGCACGGGCTCGATCCGTATCGGCGGACACGAGACGGTCGGCATGTCGACACACAAGATCGCGCATTACGGCGTGGGTTATTGCCCGGAAGAACGCGGCATCTTCTCGAGCTTGTCGTGCGAGGAAAACCTGATGCTTCCGCCGGTAGTCGGGAATCCGAAGGAAGCCATGTCCATCGATGAAATCTATTCGATGTTTCCCAATCTCAAGGAGCGTCGCCATAGCCAGGGGACGCGGCTTTCCGGCGGCGAACAGCAGATGCTGGCCGTTGCGCGCATCTTGCGCACGGGCGCAAACCTGTTGCTGCTCGACGAGATCTCGGAAGGGCTCGCCCCTGTGATCGTGCAGACGCTTGCACGGATGATCCTGATGCTCAAGGCGCGGGGTTACACCATCGTCATGGTCGAACAGAATTTTCGCTTCGCGGCGCCGCTCGCCGATCGCTTCTACGTCATGGAGCACGGGAAGATTGTCGAGCACTTCAATGCCGGGGAACTCGAAACGAAAATGCCGGTGCTGCACGAACTGCTCGGGGTATGACCCGGTTCGGCACGCGGCCAGCAGCAAGAACAACAACTCAACGGAGACTGTAATGAAGAAGAAGACCCTCGCGCGCCTCTCGGGTATCTGCATGGCCGTTGCCGCGGCCACGGCATCGCTGATGGCGGGCAACGTTCAGGCGGCGCCTGGCGATACGGTGAAGATCGGCTACATCACGGACCTTTCGGGTCTTTATGCGGACATCGACGGGCAAGGCGGACTCGAATCGATCCGCATGGCAATCGCCGATTTCGGCGGCAAGGTGAATGGCAAGCCCATCGAACTCGTCTACGCGGATCACCAGAACAAGGCTGACATTGCGGCGTCGCGCGCACGTGAATGGATCGATCGCGATGGTGTGAACGTGATCATCGGCGGAACGAATTCGGCGACGGCCTTGTCGACGAACCAGGTCGCCGGCGAGAAGAAGATCCCGTACATCAACATTGGTGCGGGCGCGGATAACCTCACCAACGAACAATGCACGCCGTACACGGTTCATTACGCGTACGACACCATGGCGCTCGCCAAGGGCACGGGCTCGGCCGTGACGAAGCAGGGCGGCAAGACGTGGTACTTCCTCACGGCGGACTACGCGTTCGGCAAGGCGCTGGAAAAGAACACCTCGGACGTGGTGAAAGCGAACGGCGGCCAAGTGCTGGGCGCGGTGCGTCATCCGCTGTCGGCGTCGGATTTTTCGTCGTTCTTGTTGCAGGCGCAAGCGTCGAAGGCGCAGGTGCTCGGTCTTGCCAACGCCGGTGGCGACACCATCAACTCGATCAAGGCCGCGAAGGAATTCGGCATCACCAAGCAGATGAAGATTGCCGCGCTGCTGATCTTCCTGACCGATATCCACAGCCTTGGCCTCGAAACCACGCAAGGGCTGGTGGCGACGGATAGCTGGTACTGGAACAAGGACGCAACGACGCGCGCCTGGGCGCAACGCTACTTCGCGAAGATGAAGAAGATGCCGACGAGTCTTCATGCCGCGGATTACTCGGCCGTCACGACCTACCTGAAGGCAGTGCAGGCGGCCGGTACGACCGACAGCGACAAGGTCATGGACCAGTTGCACAAGGCGAAGATCAACGACTTCTACACGCAGAACGGCTACATCCGTGCCGACGGCAGCATGATTCACGACATGTACCTGATGGAAGTGAAGAAGCCGTCTGAGTCGAAGGAACCGTGGGATTACTACAAGATCACCGCGACCATTCCGGGTGACCAGGCGTTCGCGACCAAAGCTGAATCGCGCTGCGCTTTGTGGAAATAAGCGGCCGGCAGTGACCGCTTTGCGGATTTGCATCGAAAGCGAATCCGCATGATCGATCGACGCATGTTGTCTTACGGGACCGCATGCGTCGAAACACCTTTGACGGCAGATTCAATGGAAATTTTCGGCATTCCGCTCGCAGCGATGATGAGCCAGTTGCTGCTCGGACTGGTGAACGGTTCTTTCTACGCCATCCTGAGCCTTGGCCTCGCGGTGATCTTCGGCCTGCTCAACGTGATCAACTTTGCGCACGGCGCGTTGTTCATGCTGGGCGCAATGCTCACGTGGATGGGCTTCTCCTATTTCAACGTGCCCTACTGGGCGATGCTCGTGCTCGCGCCCCTGATTGTCGGCGTATTCGGCATTGTGATTGAACGCACGATGCTGCGCTGGCTTTACAAGCTCGACCATCTTTATGGCCTGCTGCTTACGTTTGGCCTGACGCTCGTGATTGAAGGCGTATTTCGTTCGGTGTACGGATCATCAGGGCAGCCCTACGACGTACCTTCGATGCTCGCCGGCGCGACGAATCTCGGCTTCATGTATTTGCCGAACTATCGCGCGTGGGTCGTGGTTGCATCGCTCGTAGTGTGTTTTGCGACCTGGTTCGTCATTGAGAAAACGCGGCTTGGCGCGTATCTTCGTGCAGGCACCGAGAATCCGAAGATGGTCGAGGCATTCGGCATCAACGTGCCTTTGATGGTCACACTCACCTACGGTTTCGGCGTCGCGCTCGCGGCCTTTGCCGGCGTGCTTGCCGCGCCCGTGATCCAGGTCTCGCCGCTGATGGGCCAGTCGATGATCATCACCGTGTTCGCGGTGGTGGTGATCGGCGGCATGGGTTCCATCATGGGCTCGATACTCACCGGCCTCGGCCTCGGCGTGATTGAAGGCCTGACCCGCGTGTTTTATCCGGAAGCGTCCGCGACAGTCGTCTTCGTCATCATGGCGCTGGTGCTGCTCGTGCGCCCGGCGGGACTTTTCGGCAAGGAAAAATGATGTTGAGAAAAGTACTCTACGGCGTATTGCTGGCCGGCCTGATCGCGGCGCCGTTCCTGGGGATCTATCCTGTCTTCATGATGAAGGTACTGTGCTTCGCGTTATTTGCGGCGGCGTTCAATTTGTTGATCGGCTATACGGGGTTGCTGTCGTTTGGCCATGCAATGTTCCTCGCAAGCGCGGGTTATACGGCGGGTTACGCCATCCAGACGCTGGGCTTTACGCCGGAACTCGGCGTGATCGCGGGGACGGCGGTCGCCACGGTCCTTGGGCTGATCGTCGGCTTGTTTGCGATCCGCCGCCAGGGCATCTACTTCGCGATGGTCACGCTCGCCCTCGCGCAGATGGTCTACTTCGTGTTCCTGCAGGCGCCGTTCACGCACGGCGAGGACGGCCTGCAAGGCGTGCCGCGCGGCAAGCTCTTCGGCGCGATCAGTCTCAGTTCCGACCTGACGCTCTACTATGTCGTGCTGCTGGTGATGGTGCTGGCGTTCGGGTTTATCGTGCGGATCGTGCATTCGCCGTTTGGCCAGGTGCTGATTGCGATCAAGGAGAATGAACCACGCGCAATCTCGCTTGGGTACGATACATCGCGCTTCAAACTGCTGGCGTTCGTGTTGTCGGCGGGGCTTGCCGGATTGGCCGGCGCACTGCAAACGCTGGTACTCGGGTTCGAAACCCTGGGCGATGCCTACTGGACCATGTCGGGTCTCGTTGTACTGATGACGCTCGTCGGCGGCATGAGCACGATGTTCGGACCTTTGCTCGGCGCGTTCATTATCGTGGCGCTGGAAAATCGTCTTGGCGATATCGGCACCGGTTTGACACGGCTTACCGGCATCGACTGGTTCAATTCACTTGGCGAGTCAGTGACGATCGTAACGGGGCTTATCTTTATAGCGTGTGTGCTGCTTTTCAGGCGCGGAATCGTCGGCGAGATAATCGCCAAGGTTCGTCCGCTGCGCGGTTAAAGCGTGGACATTGCTTGGGGATCCGAACTAACCCTTAGTTCTATCGCGCTGTTTCTGCCATTAATCCGGGCGCAGATGGACACACGCCCAGTTAAGGTGCTTTTATGCACCACTAGGGTAAATGCTAGGTTGTCGGTATTCGTTGCGCAATCTAATATCCGTTTCAGTTCTGTTGCACCCGAATTTTGAGGTGGAGAACGAGGAGACAACGAGGCATCAAGTGCCCGACCGAAAGCGCTGTTGGATGATTCCAACAGCGCTTTTTATTTGTGCTTCGCGTTTATGCCACTTGAATCCGACTTCAGGCCCATTCGCGGCATTCCCTATTATTTATCGATTTCATTCGGGTTTTCCCGCGCATTTTCTATTGCGTTGGAGGGCATACGTTTGCAGGCCCCGAAACCTTCAAATCCCTTGCCCCATACGGCCTCAGTCCGCTACACTCGCATTCACCGACCGCGTGGTCGGGATATAAAAACCGTAAAATCGCGGGCAGTGAACAAACACATTACGGGGTATATCGATGAAGTTGGTTTTACGCTGGATCACAACGGCATTATTCGCCGCGAGCGCATCCGCAGCTATTAGCACGCAGGCTTTCGCAGACGTAAAAATCGGGGTCACGCTGTCCGCAACTGGTCCGGCTGCATCGCTGGGCATTCCGGAAAAGAACACCATCGCATTACTGCCGAAAGAGATCGCCGGGCAGAAGATGCAGTACATCGTGCTGGACGACGCGACGGATTCCACGCAAGCCGTCAAGAACGCACGCAAGCTGACAAGCGAAGATCACGTCGATGCATTGATCGGTTCTACCGTAGTCCCCAATTCGCTGGCCATGATCGACGTTGCGTCGGAGACCAGCACGCCCATGATTTCCATGGCGGCTGCCGCGACTATCGTGGAACCCATGGATGCAAAGCGCGCATGGGTATTCAAGACGCCGCAGAACGACATCCTGATGGCGACTGCCATTGCCACGCATATGTCGAATCATGGCGTGAAGTCGGTGGCGTTCATCGGTTTCAGCGACGCGTATGGCGAAAGCTGGTTCAAGGAGTTCACGAAGGCCGCCGATCTCGCGAAGATCAAGGTGGTTGCGAACGAACGCTTTGCTCGTAACGATGCATCGGTGACAGGGCAGGTCCTGAAGGCGATGTCGCAGAACCCGGATGCGGTGTTGATCGCGGGCGCGGGTACGCCGGCCGCATTGCCGCAAAAGACGCTGAAGGAGCGCGGCTACAAGGGCAAGATTTATCAGACGCACGGCGTGGCGAACAATGACTTCCTGCGCGTGTGCGGCAAGGATTGCGAGGGTACGTTCCTGCCGGCGGGGCCGTTGCTGGTCGCAGCGCAATTGCCTGATTCGAACCCCGTGAAGAAGTCCGCGCTGACGTACAAGCAGGCCTATGAAGGCGCTTACGGTGCGGGTTCGGTATCGACTTTTGGCGGACATGCATGGGACGCCGGCTTGTTGTTGCAGCGGGCTATTCCTATCGCGTTGAAAGCGGGGCAGCCCGGGTCGCAAGCCTTCCGCGAAGCGTTGCGCGCAGCAATCGAGAGCACGAAGGATCTGGCCGGATCGCACGGTATCTTCAACATGAGCGCAGCCGATCACTCGGGACTCGATCAACGCGCACGCGTGATGGTCGAGATCGTCGGTGGTCAGTGGAAGCTCGTCAAAGACTGACGGCAGCCGACACGACCATAAGAACCGATCAAAGGCGCGTTGCTTCGAACGCGCCTTTTTTTGTGGATTGAGCGGCGATAAGTAAACGATCGCTCAACGAATACTTATAACAACTCGCCTGAACGCACGCGGCGTGCGCGAGGGCATAGCGTCTGGAGACGATGCAATGAAAATGATCAAAGGGCAGCTCACGAGCGCGGCGCTCGGTGTTGCGTTGGTGTTAGCTGCGAGCGCGGCGGTCGCGCAGGTGAAGATCGGCGTGACGTTATCGGCCACGGGTCCGGCGGCATCGCTTGGGATTCCCGAGAAAAATACCGTTGCGTTGTGGCCGAAGGAAATCGGCGGCAAGACGGTGGAGTACATCGTGCTCGATGACGGATCGGACACCAGCCGCGCCGTGCAGAACACGCGCAAGCTGATCGATGAAGATCATGTCGATGCCATCGTCGGTTCCACGGTCACGCCGAACTCGCTCGCCATGCTCGATCCCGCGAGCCAGAGCAAGACGCCGATGATCTCCATGGCGGCATCGGCGGCGATCATCTCGCCGATGGACCCAAAGCGCGCGTGGGCATTCAAGACGCCGCAAAACGACAGCCTCATGGCCGATGCCATCGCCGACTACATGGAAAAGCACGGCGTGAAGACGGTCGGTTTTATCGGCTTCGCGGATGCGTATGGCGAAGGCTGGTATAGCGTGTTCAACACGGCGGCCGCCGCGCATAAATTGAAAATCGTCGCGAACGAGCGCTTCGCCCGTGCTGATACATCGGTCACCGGCCAGGTGCTCAAGACGCTCAGCGCGAATCCCGATGCGATCCTGATTGCGGGCGCGGGAACGCCGGCGGCATTGCCTGCGAAGGCGCTGAAGGAGCGCGGCTACAAGGGCAAGGTTTATCAGACGCATGGCGTGGCGAACAACGATTTCCTGCGCGTGTGCGGCAAGGATTGCGACGGCGAATTGCTGCCCGCCGGACCCATCCTCGTGGCGGATCAATTGCCTGACAGCAACCCGGTCAAGAAGTCCGCGCTGGCGTACAAGGCGGCTTACGAGAAAGCCTATGGCGTGGGTTCGGTATCGACGTTCGGTGGTCATTCATGGGACGCTGGCCAGATGCTGCAACGGGCCATTGGCGAAGCGCTCAAGACCGCTCAGCCTGGCACAGAGGCGTTCCGCGTGGCCTTGCGCAACGCGCTCGAGAACCTCAAGGACTTGCCGCTCGCACACGGCGTGATGAACACCACGCCCGCCGATCACAACGGCCTCGACAATCGTGCACGCGTGATGGTGCAGATCGTCGATGGCAAGTGGAAAGTGCAGAACGACTGACGTCATCGTGAGCTTGCACACCGGCAATTTGGTGCGTTAGCGTTCCGGAGTTTTTATGCTTCTATGGGCCGGCCGGCGGCCCGATTTAAGAATGTTCTCAAAGAGGAAGTATGGACTTATCGATTGCGGCGATCCTCGCGCAAGACGGCATCACCACCGGCGCGATCTACGCATTGCTCGCGCTCGCGCTGGTCCTGGTGTTTTCGGTGACGCGTGTCATCTTCATCCCGCAGGGCGAGTTCGTGGCATACGGCGCGTTGACGCTCGCGGCGCTGCAAACGCAGAAGCTGCCGGCCACCTGCTGGCTGCTTATTGCGATGGGCGTGGGGTGCTTTGTCGCGGAGCTTGCAGGCATTGCGCGGCATCCCTCGCGGCACAGGCAGATCGCGCGCACGCTGGCGATTCTCGCGGGCAAGTACCTGCTATTTCCCATTGCTGTTTATGCGCTTACGCGAAGCGTCGCCGCGCAGCCGTTGCCGATGATCGCGCAAATCGCATTGACCTTGCTGATCGTGATTCCGATGGGACCGTTTGTGTATCGACTGGCCTATGAGCCGATCGCGGAAGCCAGCACGTTGTTGCTGTTGATCGTGGCGGTCGCGGTGCATTTTGCGATGGTCGGCCTGGGTCTTGTCATGTTCGGCGCGGAAGGCTCTCGCACAACGGCTTTCTCCGATGCCACCTTCAACCTCGGCAGCGTTTCCATCTCCGGGCAGAGCATCTGGGTGGTGGGCACGGCGGTCGTGTTGATCGCCGCGCTGTATTTTTACTTCGATAAAACCATCTCCGGCAAAGCCTTGCGCGCAACCTCCGTGAACCGGCTTGGCGCCCGCCTGGTGGGCATCGGTACGACGCAGGCTGGAAGGCTTGCCTTCACGCTCGCGGCCGGCTTGGGGGCGCTCTGCGGCATCCTCGTGGCGCCGATCACGACCATCTATTACGACTCGGGGTTTCTTATCGGCTTGAAGGGATTCGTGGGCGCGATCGTGGGCGGACTGGTGAGTTATCCGCTCGCCGCGGCCGGGTCGCTGCTGGTCGGATTGCTGGAATCGTATTCGTCGTTCTGGGCAAGTGCTTATAAAGAGGTGATCGTGTTCACGCTGATCATTCCGGTGCTGTTGTGGCGGAGTCTCGCAAGCCCGCATTCGGATGAAGAAGAGGAGTGACGCGATGAAATTCCTGATGCAGAAGAAAGTGTTCGTCGTGTTCCTTGTGCTTGTTTTTGCGTTGCCCGTCCTGCCGCAACCCATCCGCATGCCCGAGTACTGGATCACATTGTTGAACTACATCGGCTTGTATTCGATTGTCGCCATCGGGCTCGTGTTGCTGACCGGGATTGGCGGGATGACGAGCTTCGGGCAGGCGGCGTTTGTCGGCGTGGGCGCGTACTCGACGGCTTATCTCACCACGCAGTTCGGCGTCTCGCCGTGGCTTGCGTTGATTGTCGGCGTGGTGCTGACGGCGTTGATCGCGTTGCTGCTCGGCATGGTGACCATGCGGCTGTCCGGGCACTTCCTGCCGCTTGGAACCATCGCGTGGGGCTTGTCGCTGTTCTTCCTGTTCGGGAACCTGGAGTTTCTCGGCAAGTACGACGGCATCAACGGTATTCCAATACTTAACCTTTTCGGCTGGCATCTCGAATCGGGGCGGTCAATCTACTACCTGATCTGGGTCGTGGTGCTGCTGGCGGTCATATCGGTCCAGAACCTGCTCAACAGCCGTCCTGGACGCGCGATTCGCGCATTGCGCGGCGGTGGCACGATGGCCGAAGCCATGGGCGTGAACACCGCGTGGATGCGCGTGGTGATCTTCGTCTACGCAGCCGTGCTCGCAGCCATTTCGGGCTTTCTGTACGCGCATTTGCAGCGTGCGGTGAACCCGACGCCGTTCGGCTTGAACCACGGTATCGAATTCCTTTTCATGGCGGTGGTAGGCGGTGTATCGCATGTCTGGGGTGCGGTTCTGGGCGCGACTATCCTCACCGTCCTGCAAGATTATTTGCAGACGCTGTTGCCCAAGCTGCTCGGATCGAATGGAAACTTCGAGATCATCGTTTTCGGTGTGTTGATGGTCTTGCTGCTTCAATACGCGCGCCAGGGTGTCTGGCCGTTTGTGGCTCGGCTGTTTCCCAGCGGCCCGCGTGCGCGCGTTGCCGATCATGCCGATGCGTTGCCGCAACGCGCGAGGCCGGTCGCGGGCGAACCGCTGCTAGTGGTCGATAAAGCCCGCAAGCAGTTCGGCGGTCTCGTTGCAGTCAACGATGTCAGTTTTCAGGTGAAGGCGGGCGAAATCATCGGCCTGATCGGTCCGAACGGCGCAGGGAAATCGACGACGTTCAACCTTGTGACCGGTGTATTGCAGGCTACGAGCGGATCGATCACGTTCCAGGGCGAGCGCATCGATACGCTGAGCTCACGTGAAATCGTCAAACGGGGAATCGGACGGACGTTCCAACATGTGAGATTGCTATCGGGCATGACGGTGCTGGAGAACGTCGCTATCGGCGCGCATTTGCGCGGCAAGACGGGCGTCTGGCGCAGCGTTGTTCGGCTGAACGCGGCGGAAGAAGCGCGGCTGATGGCCGAAGCGGCGAAGCAAATCAAACGCGTTGGGCTGGAGAAGCATCTCTACGATGAAGCCGGCAGTCTTGCACTCGGACAGCAACGAATCCTCGAAATCGCCCGTGCACTGTGCTGCGATCCGAATTTGCTATTACTCGACGAGCCGGCTGCAGGTTTGCGTTATCAGGAGAAGCAGCAACTCGCTGAACTGTTGCGACGCCTGAAGGGCGAGGGCATGAGCGTACTTCTTGTCGAACACGATATGGATTTCGTCATGAATCTGACGGATCGGCTTGTAGTGATGGAGTTTGGTACAAGGATCGCGGAAGGTCTGCCGCAGGACGTGCAGAAAGATCCAGCGGTATTGGAAGCTTATTTGGGCGGGGTGGATTAATGGCCGATGCAATTCTTCAGGTTGACGGTTTATCCGTCCGTTACGGCAAGGTCGAAGCGTTGCATGATGGGAAGCTGACTGTGGGTGCCGGTCAGATTGTTTCGGTGATCGGACCCAATGGAGCAGGCAAGTCGACATTGCTCAACGCAATCATGGGTGCGTTGCCGTCCACTGGATATGCTAACGGTACGATCCGATACCGCAACGAAGAGGTTTCCACGCTTCCTATCGAAAAGCGTGTTTCACGTGGAATGTGTCTGGTGCCGGAAAAGCGCGAGCTGTTTGCGAGCATGACCGTGGAAGACAACTTGGTGCTGGGGGCGTATCGGAGGAAGCGGGCGGGCGAACGCAATTATCTGGATCAGCTCGAGCATGTGTTCGACCTGTTTCCACGGTTGAAGGAACGGCGCAGGCAGGCGGCAGGTACGTTGTCCGGCGGTGAACGACAAATGCTTGCGGTCGGGCGTGCGCTGATGGGCAAGCCCGACTTGCTCATGCTCGATGAACCCAGTCTCGGCTTGGCGCCATTGATCGTGAAAGAGATCTTCCACATCATCAGTGCGCTTCGTCAGACCGGCGTCGCAACATTGCTCATCGAGCAGAATGCGCGCGCTGCGCTTCAAATTTCGGACTATGGGTATGTGCTCGAAACCGGCGAGTTCGCCATGGAAGGTGCAGCGACCGCATTAGCTCATGATCCGAAAGTTATTGAGACCTATCTGGGTCTTGCCAAAAAGGTTGCGTAGCGATCCTGTCACCTCCAATTAAAGATGGCGTGTTTCACGTGAAACACGCCATTTTTTTGCTTTCACGGCTTGGGGCCGAATCGCGGTAAAAGCTAACCGGTATAATTCTTCGATATCTCTTTCGAAGGTCCGCCACCTCGCGCGGGAACCCATGCTTTATCCAACTGAATTCGATGTGATCGTCGTTGGCGGCGGTCACGCTGGAACCGAAGCGGCGTTGGCCTCGGCCCGTATGGGCGCGAGCACGCTCTTGCTCACTCATAACATCGAAACGCTGGGCCAGATGAGCTGCAATCCGTCGATCGGAGGGATTGGGAAAGGACATCTGGTCAAGGAAATCGACGCGCTAGGTGGCGCGATGGCCGCAGCGACTGACGAGGCGGGCATTCAGTTCCGAATATTGAACTCCTCGAAAGGCCCGGCAGTGCGCGCAACGCGCGCGCAGGCAGACCGTGTTCTGTACAAGCAGGCAATCCGGCATCGGCTCGAGAACCAGCCTAATTTGTGGCTGTTTCAGCAAGCAGTGGAAGACTTGATGGTTGAAGGCGACCGTGTTGTCGGCGCCGTGACGCAGGTTGGCGTGCAATTCCGGGCCAAGGCCGTGGTGCTGACGGCTGGCACTTTCCTCGATGGAAAGATTCACGTGGGCTTGAACAATTACACGGGTGGACGGGCGGGCGATCCGGCTGCAGTAACGCTGTCGGCGCGCTTGAAGGAGTTAAAGCTCCCGCAAGGACGGCTGAAAACGGGTACGCCGCCGCGTATTGATGGCCGCACGATCGATTACTCGAAGCTCGAAGAACAGCCGGGCGATCTCGATCCGATCCCAGTCTTCTCATTTCTCGGTCGCGTTGAACAGCATCCGCGCCAAGTGCCTTGCTGGGTAACGCATACGAACGAACGTACCCACGACATCATCCGTTCTGGTCTTGACCGTTCACCAATGTACACGGGGGTTATCGAAGGCGTCGGGCCGCGGTATTGTCCATCGATCGAAGACAAGATTCATCGGTTTGCGTCGAAAGATTCGCACCAGATCTTCCTCGAGCCCGAAGGTTTAACGACAAACGAGTTTTACCCGAATGGCATCTCGACCAGTTTGCCGTTCGATATCCAACTCGCACTTGTCCGTTCGATGAAAGGCCTTGAACACGCCCACATCCTGCGTCCGGGTTACGCCATTGAATATGATTACTTCGATCCGCGTGGCCTGAAGGCATCGCTGGAGACCAAGGTGATAGGCGGATTGTTCTTCGCAGGACAGATCAACGGTACGACGGGCTACGAAGAAGCGGGCGCGCAGGGCTTGTTGGCGGGGATAAATGCGGCCTTGCAAGTGAGCGGGCGTGAGGCATGGTGCCCGCGCCGGGACGAGGCGTATCTGGGGGTTTTGGTCGACGATCTGGTAACGCAGGGCGTGTCTGAGCCGTATCGGATGTTTACTAGCCGCGCTGAGTATCGCTTGTCGCTGCGGGAAGACAACGCCGACATGCGTCTGACGGAGATTGGCCGAACGCTTGGCGTGGTCGATGACTCCCGTTGGAACGTGTTCAATGCAAAGCGCGACGCTGTTTCACGTGAAACACAACGACTCAAAACTACGTGGGTCACCCCGAAAACGTTGCCTGTCGATGAAGCCACAGCTTTGCTCGGTAAAGCGATCGATCACGAATACAGTCTTGCCGAGTTGCTGCGTCGCCCGGGTGTGACGTACGCCGACGTATGCTCGTTGCGTGGAAACACGTCCGGGCCCGACGCGCCGCTGGCGGAAGATCCGGTACTGCTCAGTCAAATCGAGGAGCAAATCGAGATTGCCGTGAAGTATCAAGGCTATATCGATCGTCAAGCTGGTGAGATCGAACGCAATGGGTCGCATGAAAACACGCGTCTCCCGGAAGGGTTTGACTACGCAGAAGTACGCGGACTCTCGTTCGAGGCGCGCCAAAAGCTGATCCAGCATCGTCCGGAAACGATTGGGCAGGCATCGCGCATCTCGGGCATCACCCCGGCGACAATTTCCCTGCTCATGGTTCATCTGAAGCGCACTTTTGGTCGCCACAATGATTCCACGGGAAACAATCGGGCAGGGCGTGGCGACGCTCGCTCCGTCTCGTGATGAAGCGTGATGCCGGTGAAGCCGGACTGAGCGCGCTGTTGAACGAAGGCATCGAGCAGCTCGCAACCGATGTCACGAAAGTGCAGCGCCAGAAACTGCTCGACTATGTGACGCTGCTCGGTAAATGGAACGCGGTGTACAACCTCACGGCGATCCGCGACCCGCGTCAGATGTTGATCCAGCACATTCTTGATTCACTCGCGATTGTTCCGCACATGGCGGAGTCTGGTATTGCCCGGACAGCGCTGGATGTCGGCTCGGGCGGCGGTTTGCCCGGCATCGTGATGGCGATCGTACTGCCCGATTGGCAAGTCACGCTTAACGACATCGTGCACAAGAAAACGGCATTCCAGTCACAAGCCAAGCTGCAGCTCGGACTGAGCAATCTGTCCGTGGTGACCGGCCGGGTAGAAAGCCTGCGCCCGGGTTTGGAAGTCCCGGGTCTTTTTGACGTAATCGTGTCCCGCGCGTTCGCGGAGCTCTCCGACTTCGTTACACTTGCGCGTCATCTGGTTGCCGACAACGGTCGCATCTGGGCGATGAAAGGCATTCGGCCCGAAGGCGAGATCGAGCGTCTTCCTGCCTATGCCAAAGTCAACCGTATTGAACGCCTGCGCGTGCCCATGCTCGACGCCGAGCGCCACCTGATCGAAATTGAAATCGGAGCGGCCCAACATTGAACACTGCTGTCGACATCTCAAGCGAGCCTGAAGTCCAGGTAGCAAAGAAGGGACAAATCACGATGGCGAAGATATTCTGCGTCGCGAACCAGAAGGGCGGCGTTGGAAAAACGACCACCGCGGTCAATCTTGCTGCGAGCCTGGCGGCGCTCGACCAGCGGGTTTTGCTGATCGACCTTGATCCCCAGGGTAACGCGACGATGGGCAGCGGTATCGACAAAGCTGCCGTTGAAAACACCGTCTACGACGTGCTCGTGAACGGCGTCACGGTACGCGAAGCAAGCACGCGTACGGATGCCGTCAAATACGACGTCTTGCCCGCAAACCGCGAACTGGCCGGCGCGGAAGTTGAGTTGGTCGGCGTGGAAAACCGCGAACGCGTGCTGCGCCATGCACTCGCCGATGTCCAGGCCGACTACGACTTCATCCTCATCGATTGCCCGCCCGCTTTGTCGCTGCTGACGCTGAACGGGTTGTGCGCGGCGCACGGCGTTGTCATCCCGATGCAGTGCGAATACTTCGCTCTCGAAGGATTATCGGATCTGGTCAACACGATCAAGCAGGTTCACGCGAATCTGAACCGCGATCTGAAGGTCATCGGATTGTTGCGGGTGATGTTCGATCCACGCATCACGTTGCAGCAGCAAGTATCGGATCAACTGAAACAGCATTTCGGCGACAAGCTTTTTGACGTTGTCATTCCGCGAAATGTCCGTCTGGCCGAAGCGCCAAGCTATGGATTGCCGGGGGTCGTGTTCGACCGGGCATCGCGTGGGGCGCAGGCGTATATCCAGTTCGGCACGGAAATGATCGAGCGCGTTCGCGCGCTTTAATGGACGGATTGGGAAGATGGCAGAACGAGGAAGCAAGATGAACGCGACGATGAAAAAGAAGGGTCTGGGACGCGGGCTCGAAGCTCTGCTGGGCGGTAGTTCGGATATCACCGAGGCCGTGCGCAGCGAGGGCTTGCCGAGCGTGCTGCGCCTCGATTCCATGCAGGCCGGCAAGTACCAGCCGCGTACCCGCATGGACGAGGGCGCCCTCCAGGAGCTTGCTTCGAGCATCCGCTCGCAGGGCGTGATGCAGCCGATCCTCGTGCGTTCCATCGGCGATGACCGCTACGAAATCATCGCGGGCGAACGCCGTTTTCGCGCCGCGAAGTTGGCCGGCCTCGAAGAAGTGCCGGTGCTCGTGAAAAACGTGCCAGATCAGGCTGCTGCAGCAATGGCCTTGATCGAAAACATCCAGCGCGAGGATTTGAATCCGCTGGAAGAGGCGCAGGGCATCCAGCGTCTTCTCGATGACTTCAACTTTACGCACGAACAAGCCGCCGAGTCAGTCGGACGTTCGCGCAGCGCCGTGTCCAACCTGCTGCGTTTGCTCAACCTCGCGACGCCCGTCCAGACCATGCTGCTGGCAGGCGACCTGGACATGGGCCACGCCCGCGCGCTTCTCGCCGTCGATGCCGCCACGCAGATCCAGCTTGCCAATCAGGTGGTGAACAAGCGCATGTCGGTGCGTGAAACCGAGAAGCTGGTTTCGTCGACGACGAAGGAAGCGCCCGCGACCAAAGCGCGCCTTGCCAACGATGGCGGCCGCGATACGCGCCGCCTCGAGGAAGAATTGTCGGACCTGCTGTCGGCGAACGTCAAAATCAAGATGGGCGGGCGAGGGCGCGGCAAGCTGCAGATCGATTTCGGCGATCTCGATGCACTCGAAGGCATATTAGGGCGCTTGCGCACGGGCGTCGCGAACGACAAGGCGTCAGTGACAGACAGCGCATCGGCAACGCAAGCCTGACTCGATGCAACCGTCAGCGCACGCGAAACCTGCCCGGTTGAATCTGGTGGGGAAAGCATGGGCGCTGATCGCCGGCGAGCCGGTATTGGCAATCCTGATTGTCGCGTTGATCGCGCTCCAGGTTCTGCATCCCAAACCCTGGAGCGCTTTGCCGGCTTTGATCGACTGGCAGACCGTGCTGACGCTCGCCGGTTTGCTGATGCTCACGAAAGCAGTCGAACTCTCCGGTTTCCTGATGTGGATGGCGCACCGCGTGGTGCATCGAATACATGGTGAGCGCGGGCTTGCTTTCCTGCTGATCGGACTCGCTGCCGCGCTCTCCACCTTGCTCACCAACGATGTCGCCCTGTTCGCCGTCGTGCCGCTGACGCTGTCGCTGCATAAACTCGCGCCGCTTCCCATCAAGCGCCTGATCATCTTCATTGCGCTCGCCGTGAATGCCGGGTCGATCCTGACGCCGCTCGGCAATCCTCAAAACCTGTTCCTCTGGCAGACCAGCGGTGTCTCGTTCGGCGCGTTCGTGTGGGCGCTGT
Source organism: Caballeronia sp. M23-90 (assembly GCF_053574605.1). NCBI lineage: Bacteria > Pseudomonadati > Pseudomonadota > Betaproteobacteria > Burkholderiales > Burkholderiaceae > Caballeronia > Caballeronia sp. M23-90. Next base: position 19,013 of record NZ_JBSIPA010000022.1, read on the forward strand.
TGCCGTTGTGCGTGGCGCTCATGGCGATGCTTTACGCGCTCGCCGCGGTGATGTTCCGCAACCGTCCGCTCGACCTTTCCGGCGACAAGGAAGCACACACAGTCGATGTCTCCCTGTGCGCGGTTGCGGGCATTGCATTCATAGCGTTCGTCGTTCTCGCCGATGCCCACCACGCGGGCCTCGGCCTCGCCGCGGTCGCGATCGGCTTTCTATTGTGGCGGCGTCAGGTCGTGCTGAAGATCGACTGGTTGCTGCTGTTGATCTTCGTGCTGATGTTCATCGTCTTGCGCAGTGTCGCGGCGTTGCCCTGGGTGCATCACGCGATCGCAAGCCTCGGACTCGATACTCTGCTCAAGGCGTATGCGGCAGGTGCGGTGTTATCGCAGGGAATCAGCAACGTGCCTGCGGCGATCATGCTCGCCGAGTTCTCGAAGGACTGGCGGGCACTTGCGTTCGGTGTGAGCGTCGGCGGCTTTGGCATTGCCATTGGTTCCCTCGCGAATCTGATCGCGGTGCGTTTATCCGGCGAACGCGGCATGTGGGGACCGTTCCATCTCGTCTCGATCCCGTTCTGGATCGTCGCAGGAATAGTCGGCGCATGGCTTGTGTAGGCATCGTGAAGTCTCGTTGAACATCAACCTTTCAGTCCTGTCCCCGGTCGTTGTCCACACAAGCGAAATCTCTGATTTGAGACGTGTTTTTAAGGTGTATCCGGTTGTTTTTTGGTGACCCTAAGCTATTGAATCCGCGACAACAATCGCTTACAATCGCCCGGATTTAACAGCTTAGCGGCTCCGAAAGCGCAGCGTAAGTATGTTGCTCCTTCAGGCGACAAACCAACGGCAAATGCGCAGGTTGTGACTGACTTTAGTGAGATGTGTGATGGCGGTGCGAGAGCCGGATCGAGCGCCGGAAGGCGGAAATGATGGGCGCGTTTCAAGCCCTGCCGCAGATTTGACTGAACCTGGTTCAACCAGTTCAAATCCCACACCGGTTTCTTCAGGTCAGGCGCGCCACACGTCGAATCGTCCGTTCGACGATTCGTGGGACGCAGAAGCGAAAGATAACAATACTGTCCCGCTGACGCGGGCAGAGGCGGAGACGCTGTTTGGTCCCGAGGTGAGTCGTTCATCGCGTGTCACGCCGTTTAAGGTCGTGGCGGCGCAAATGGTTTTGTCCCTGGTTGCGACGTTGGTCTGGTGGCTGTTCTACAGCCCGCCGGGTATTGCTGTGCCGGGCGACGTGGCGCTGTCAGCGTTCCTGGGTGGCGCAATTTGCTGGGTGCCGAGCGCGTTGTTCGCAGCACGGCTGAAGGCGAAGAGCGGCGCTGAAACCATTGCGAGCTGGGTGATCGGCGAGGCCATGAAGATGGGCGCGACGATTGCGATGTTCGTCGCCATTGCGTACGGTTTCAAGAGCGTCCTGTGGATACCGCTGCTGGTCACGTATCTGATCGCGCTGAAGACGTACTGGATAGCAATGGCGTGGAAGTAGGTCGCGGCTGACGAACCTGACGTGCCAGGTAAGTGACGTAGTTACGGTAACAGAGCAGATTAATACGTGCGGATGCTTCATCTCCTGCACGCGGGCCCGTGCCCTGCCGATCGCCCTTGAATGGCGGCTGGAGGACCACACGGGCGGCGGAAGATTTTCGACAATTTGGGTGGCTTTAAAGTTATGGCAGCTAGCGAAGGAACGCACGCGATGGATCCGTCGGAGTACATCGCGCACCATTTGCAGAATCTCTCCACTTCTCAGCAGACGTCGATCTTCGATATCCACGTCTGGAATCTCGACACGCTGTTCTGGTCGATTCTTTGCGGCATTGTCACGATCATCATCCTCGGTCTGGCAGCGCGCAAAGCGACGTCCGGCGTGCCGGGACGTTTTCAATGCGCAATCGAGATGCTGGTCGAGATGGTCGAAGACCAGTCGAAGTCGATGATCCACGGTAGCCGCCGTTTCATCGCCCCGCTCGCGCTCACGGTGTTCGTGTGGGTTGCGCTCATGAATTCGCTCGACTTCATCCCGGTTGACCTGCCGACGCGCGTGATCGGCTGGCTCGGTCTGACCGAGACGTTCCCGCACATGCGCGTGGTCCCGACGGCCGACCTGAACGGCACGCTGGGTATCGCCATCGGCGTGTTCGTGCTGATGATCTACTACAACTTCAAGATCAAGGGCGTTGGCGGCTTCGTGCACGAACTGCTGTCCGCTCCGTTCGGTGCGCATCCGCTGCTGTGGATCCCGAACCTTGCACTGAACATCATCGAGTTCGTCGCCAAGACGGTTTCCCTCGGCATGCGGCTGTTCGGCAACATGTACGCAGGTGAACTGTTGTTCCTGCTGATCGCCCTGCTCGGCAGCATGTGGCACTTCGGCGCGGACGCTTCTGTCCTCGGCTTCCTGGGCCACGTGGTTGCAGGAACGGTCTGGGCGATCTTCCACATCCTGATCGTGCTGCTGCAGGCGTTCATTTTCATGATGCTGACGCTGGTGTACCTCGGCCAGGCGCATGACACGCACTAAGCAGGGAAGACTCACAGCAGGTCGGTAAATCGCTGCAGGACAACGCAGCGGAGAACCAAGAATCAGCAGAATCGTTTCGAGTTTCAATTTTTTATAAATCTAAGTTCCAAAGTCTTTTCACATAGGAGTAGTCATGAACGCTTTCATCGCCAACATCCAGGGTCTGACCGCCATCGGTATCGGCATCATCATCGGCCTGGGTGCAATCGGCGCCTGTATCGGTATCGGCCTGATGGGCGGCAAGTACATCGAAGCATGTGCTCGCCAGCCGGAACTGATGAACCCGCTGCAAACCAAGATGTTTCTCTTGGCTGGTCTGATTGACGCGGCGTTCCTGATCGGCGTTGGTGTGGCAATGCTGTTTGCGTTCGCAAACCCGCTGCTGTCGAAGCTCGCCGCAGGCTGAGTTTCCTCGGAAGTGTGCGCTTGAGCTTCGGCGTCAGGCGCAGGACGGAACGGGTGACGGCGCTTAATCGATGCAACCCTCGATCAAGCGCCTTGCCGTTTCACTCTCCGGATTAGCAACGTTTAAGGAAACACCGTGAATCTCAACGCAACCCTGTTTGCGCAAATGGTCGTGTTTCTGATCCTCGCGTGGTTCACGATGAAGTTCGTGTGGCCGCCGTTGATCAACGCCCTGGACGAGCGCTCGAAGAAGATCGCCGACGGCTTGTCAGCCGCCGAAAAGGGCAAGGCCGAACTCGAAGCCGCACATAAGCGCGTCGACCAGGAACTCGCGCAAGCCCGTAACGACGGCCAGCAGCGCATTGCAGACGCCGAAAAGCGTGCAGTGGCTGTCGCCGACGAAATCAAGGCTAACGCTCAGGCCGAAGCTGCGCGCATCATTGCACAAGCGAAAGCCGACGCAGAACAGCAAATCGTGAAAGCGCGTGAAGCATTGCGCGGCGAAGTCGCGGCATTGGCCGTGAAGGGCGCCGAGCAGATCCTGAAGCGCGAAGTCGATCAATCGGCTCACGCCGAGATGCTGAATCAACTCAAAACCGAGCTCTGATCATGGCCGAACTTGCAACCATCGCCCGACCGTACGCAGAAGCATTGTTCCGCGTGGCCGAAGCGGGTGAGCTCGCCGCCTGGTCTGACTTCGTCGAGGAGCTGGCTCAGGTTGCGCGTCTGCCTGAAGTGCTGTCCATCGCGACGAGCCCGAAAGTGAGCCGCGACCAGGTCAGCGAGCTGCTGTTGACGGCGGTGAAATCGCCGCTCGCCAAGCAGCCGGAGGCGAAGAACTTTGTGCAGATGCTGGTGGACAACCACCGGCTGACGCTGATGCCGGAAATTGCCGTGCAGTTCGACGAGCTGAAGAATTCCCGCGAAGGTGCGGCCGATGCGTTGATCGTAAGCGCATTCCCGCTGGAAGGCGCACAGTTGACCGACCTGCTCGCGAATCTCGAACGCAAGTTCCACTGCAAGCTGAAACCTACTGTTGAAGTCGACAAGTCGCTGATTGGCGGCGTGCGCGTGACGGTAGGCGACGAAGTACTCGATACCTCGGTCCGCGCGCGCCTCGCGAGCATGCAGACGGCGCTGTCCGCCTGACGCCTTTTGCGCCGGCGCGGTTAAGAATTGACTATCTGGAGTGACTAATGCAACTCAATCCCTCTGAGATCAGCGAGCTGATCAAGAGCCGGATCCAGGGCCTGGAAGCGAGCTCCGATGTTCGCAACCAAGGCACTGTGATTTCCGTGACCGACGGTATCGTGCGTATTCACGGTTTGTCGGACGTGATGCAGGGCGAAATGCTCGAATTCCCGGGCAACACCTTCGGCCTCGCGCTGAACCTCGAGCGCGATTCGGTTGGCGCCGTGATTTTGGGCGAATACGAACACATTTCGGAAGGCGACATCGTCAAGACGACGGGCCGCATTCTTGAAGTGCCGGTGGGTCCGGAACTGCTCGGCCGCGTGGTCGACGCTCTGGGCGTGCCTATCGACGGCAAGGGTCCGGTCAACGCAAAGATGACCGACGCTGTAGAAAAGATCGCGCCGGGCGTGATCTGGCGCAAGTCGGTTTCGGAGCCGGTTCAAACGGGTCTGAAATCCATCGACGCAATGGTGCCGGTTGGCCGTGGCCAGCGCGAGCTGATCATTGGCGACCGCCAGTGCGGCAAGACGGCTGTGGCCATTGACGCGATCATCAACCAGAAGGGCAAGAACCTCTTCTGTATCTATGTCGCGATCGGCCAGAAGGCATCGTCGATCATGAACGTGGTTCGCAAGCTGGAAGAAACCGGCGCGCTGGAATACACGATCGTGGTTGCGGCTTCGGCTTCGGAATCGGCCGCCATGCAATACCTGGCGCCGTATGCAGGCTGCACGATGGGCGAATACTTCCGCGATCGCGGTCAGGACGCGCTGATCGTGTATGACGATTTGACCAAGCAAGCCTGGGCGTATCGCCAGATTTCGCTGTTGCTGCGCCGTCCTCCGGGCCGTGAAGCGTATCCGGGTGACGTGTTCTACCTGCACTCGCGTCTGTTGGAACGTGCTGCTCGCGTGTCGGAAGACTACGTCGAGAAGTTCACGAATGGTGAAGTGAAGGGCAAGAGCGGTTCGCTGACGGCATTGCCGGTCATTGAAACGCAAGCCGGCGACGTGACCGCATTCGTTCCGACGAACGTGATCTCGATTACCGACGGCCAGATCTTCCTGGAAACCGACTTGTTCAACGCCGGTATTCGTCCTGCTATTAACGCGGGCGTGTCGGTGTCGCGAGTGGGTGGCGCCGCGCAGACCAAGGTCATCAAGAAGCTGTCGGGCGGTATTCGTACCGACTTGGCGCAGTATCGTGAGCTGGCGGCGTTCTCGCAGTTCGCATCGGACCTCGACGAAGCCACCCGCAAGCAACTGGAACGCGGCCGCCGCGTGACGGAACTGCTCAAGCAGCCGCAGTATCAGCCGCTGCAAGTGTGGGAACTGGCGATCGCGCTGTTTGCCGCGAACAATGGTTACCTCGACGATCTCGAAGTTGCTCAGGTCCTGCCGTTCGAAAAGGGTCTTCGCGACTACTTGAAGACGAAGCATGCGGACATGATCAAGCGCATCGAAGATAACAAGGACTTGTCGAAGGACGACGAAGGCGCATTGCATACCGCGCTCAAGGACTTCAAGAAGTCGGGCGCTTATTGATTTCGGTACTGATCTTCGGATTAAGTCGAAATTTGAAGCGGCGCGGGCCGCTTCTGGAACAAATGAAGCATCCCGCGCCGTTTCGATCGAGGAGTAAGCAATGGCTGGAATGAAGGAAATCCGCGGCAAGATCAAGAGCGTGCAAAACACGCGCAAGATCACCAAGGCTATGGAGATGGTGGCTGCGTCGAAAATGCGCCGCGCGCAGGAGCGTATGCGCGCAGCTCGCCCGTATGCCGACAAGATCCGCGAAGTCGCCGCGCACATGAGCGCTGCGACGCCTGAGTATCGCCATCCGTTCATGGTCGAGAACAAGGGCGCGAAAGCGGCCGGCATCATTCTCGTCACGACCGACAAAGGTCTGTGCGGCGGCATGAACACGAACATCCTTCGCGCTGCGCTCCTGAAGTTCAAGGAGCTGGAGCAGCAAGGCCAGACGATCGAAGCATCCGCGATCGGCAGCAAGGGTCTGGGCTTCCTGAACCGGCTGAAGGCCAAGACCGTGTCGCAAGTCACGCATCTGGGCGACACGCCGCATCTGGAAAAACTGATCGGCGCGATCAAGGTTCAGCTCGACCTGTATTCGGAAGGCAAGATCAGCGCGGTTTATCTGGCGTTCACCCGCTTCGTCAACACGATGAAGCAGGAAGCCGTGATCGAACAATTGCTGCCTTTGTCGGCAAGCGATTTCGCGCGCAAGGACGGCCTGGACAAGAACAGCGAAGCAGTCACGCCGACGACCTCGTGGGACTACATCTACGAGCCGGATGCGCAGACGGTTGTCGACGAACTGCTCGTGCGTTATGTCGAAGCGCTGGTGTATCAGGCCGTGGCGGAAAACATGGCATCGGAGCAATCGGCTCGCATGGTCGCCATGAAGGCCGCGTCGGATAACGCAAAGACGGTGATCGGCGAATTGCAGCTCGTATACAACAAGAGCCGGCAAGCAGCGATTACCAAGGAATTGTCAGAGATCGTCGGTGGCGCTGCAGCGGTCGGTTGATCGCCAGCGTCGAATCGAACTGCGCCTGTCGCGCGAGTGAAGAATCAAGTATCTAAAGGAAATGCGATGAGTACTACTGCTTTGGTAGAAGGCAAGATCGTACAGTGCATCGGCGCAGTTATCGACGTGGAATTCCCGCGTTCCGACATGCCGAGGATTTACGACGCGCTCGTTTTGGAAGGCTCGGAACTGACGCTTGAAGTCCAGCAACAACTGGGCGACGGCGTGGTCCGGACTATTTGTCTGGGTGCATCGGATGGATTGCGCCGCGGCACGATCGTGAAGAACACGGGCAAGCCCATCAGCGTGCCGGTCGGCAAGCCGACGCTTGGCCGCATCATGGACGTGCTGGGTCGTCCTATCGACGAAGCCGGTCCGATCAACACGGACGTCACGCGCGGGATTCACCAGAAGGCGCCGAAGTTCGACGAACTGTCGCCTTCGACCGAACTGCTTGAAACCGGCATCAAGGTTATTGACCTGATCTGCCCGTTTGCAAAGGGCGGCAAGGTTGGCCTGTTCGGCGGCGCCGGCGTGGGCAAGACCGTGAACATGATGGAACTGATCAACAACATCGCCAAAGAGCACGGCGGTTATTCCGTGTTTGCCGGTGTTGGCGAACGTACCCGCGAAGGGAACGACTTCTATCATGAAATGAAGGATTCGAACGTTCTGGACAAGGTCGCGCTGGTGTACGGCCAGATGAACGAGCCGCCGGGCAACCGTCTGCGCGTGGCGCTGACCGGCCTGACGATGGCCGAGCATTTCCGCGACGAAGGTCTGGACGTGCTGTTCTTCGTGGACAACATCTACCGTTTCACGCTGGCTGGTACGGAAGTGTCGGCTCTCTTGGGACGTATGCCGTCGGCAGTGGGTTATCAGCCTACGCTGGCTGAAGAAATGGGCCGTCTGCAAGAACGGATCACGTCGACGAAAACCGGCTCGATCACCTCGGTGCAAGCCGTGTACGTTCCTGCGGATGACTTGACCGACCCGTCGCCGGCGACCACCTTCGGTCACCTGGATGCAACCGTCGTGTTGTCGCGTGACATCGCTTCGCTGGGTATTTATCCGGCAGTGGACCCGCTCGATTCGACCTCGCGTCAGATCGACCCGAACGTGATTGGCGAAGAGCACTACGCTATCACGCGCGGTGTGCAGCAAACGCTGCAGCGCTACAAGGAATTGCGCGACATTATCGCGATTCTGGGCATGGACGAACTCGCGCCGGAAGACAAGCTCGCCGTTGCGCGCGCTCGTAAGATCCAGCGTTTCCTGTCGCAGCCGTTCCACGTCGCGGAAGTCTTCACGGGCTCGCCGGGCAAGTACGTGCCGCTGAAGGAAACCATCCGCGGCTTCAAGATGATCGTTGAAGGTGAGTGCGATCATCTGCCGGAGCAGGCGTTCTACATGGTCGGCACCATCGACGAAGCCTTTGAAAAGGCCAAGAAGATTCAATAAGGATGGCTGGGCGCGGGGATCGTAGACACCGCGTCCTATTGGAGTCGATATGGCAACTATTCAAGTAGACGTCGTCAGCGCGGAAGAGCAGATCTTCTCGGGCCGGGCGAAGTTCGTCGCGCTGCCGGGCGAAGCGGGTGAACTCGGCATCTTGCCGGGCCACACGCCGCTGATCACGCGGATTCGTCCGGGTGCGGTGCGCATCGAAGCGGAGAACGGCGAGGAAGAGTTCGTGTTCGTCGCGGGCGGGATTCTCGAGATTCAGCCAGGCGTGGTGACGGTTCTCGCCGACACCGCGATCCGTGGCCAGGATCTCGACGAAGCCAAGGCAATCGAAGCGAAAAAGCACGCGGAAGAAGCGCTGCAGAACACGGGATCGAACCTCGAATATGCAACCGCGCAAGCGGAACTCGCGTACGCGACGGCTCAGATCGCGGCGATCCAGCGCTTGCGGAAGATTCGCGGTCAGCATTAAGCGTTTCGCTGGTCTTGAGGTTTCAGGGAAAAGCAGCCTTCGGGCTGCTTTTTTTATTGCCGGCCGCGCTGTCCCTCTGCTCCCGCGCATTTCTGCATATCCGACACGCATATATTCACGGTGCGTTGCGGGTAACACTCAATGCCGTCCACAGTCCGCCCGATGCACAATCAGTCTTCCGAATGGCTTTCACGGCGCCATGCCGTGCAGCCTTCCACTTCACATGGAAGAGACCCTGGATATGGCTACCCCATCGACGCAAGCCGGGCCGCAGATCGAACCACTCGATGGCCTGTCCTATGTTCGCGGCTCGACAGAGATTGCGCTGAGCGACGCCACGGTTTCACGCTTTCTTCTCGATACCGTCGCGCGATTTCCGGATCGTCCGGCGGTGGTTTTCCGGGAGCAAAACATCCGCTGGACCTGGCGTGATTTCGCCAATGAAGTCGATGTCCTCGCGTCAGGCCTGTTGCAACTCGGCGTTGAAGCGGGTGACCGCGTGGGCATCTGGTCGCCGAACCGCGCCGAATGGTTGTTGACGCAATTCGCCACCGCGCGGATCGGCGCGATCCTGGTGAACATCAATCCGGCGTACCGGCTCGCCGAACTGGAGTACGCGCTGAACAAGGTCGGCTGCAAGGCGCTGATCGCGGCGGAACAGTTCAAGTCGTCGAAGTATCTTGAGATGCTTCAGGCGCTTGCGCCTGAACTCGAGACCGCCGAGCCTGGTTCATTAAACGCTACACGCTTCCCCGATCTGAAAGCCGTGATCCGCATGGGCGATGGCGCGACGCCCGGCATGCTGCGGTTTTCCGATGTCATGTCCCGCGGCCGCGATCGGCTGGACACGAAGCAACTCGATACCCTGGAATCGAAGCTCAGCGCATTCGATCCCATCAACATCCAGTTCACGAGCGGCACCACGGGCAATCCCAAGGGCGCCACGCTTACGCATCACAACGTGCTGAACAACGGCCGTTATATAGCGCATTCGATGCTGCTGACCGAGCAGGATTCGCTCTGCATTCCCGTGCCGCTCTACCACTGCTTCGGCATGGTGCTGGCGGTGCTGGCGTGTGTATCGGCGGGCACGACGATGGTTTTTCCGGGCGAAGCCTTCGATCCGGCAGCAACCCTCGCCGCCGTCGGTCAAGAACGCTGCACGGCGCTTCACGGCGTACCGACAATGTTTATCGCGGAGCTGGATCTTCCCGACTTCGACAAGTTCGACCTGAGCCGTTTGCGCACGGGGATCATGGCGGGTTCGCCGTGCCCTATCGAGACCATGAAGCGCGTGGTCGCGAAGATGAACCTGCGCGAGATCACCATCGCGTATGGGATGACCGAAACGAGTCCCGTGTCCTTCCAAAGCTCGACCACCGATCCCCTCGATAAACGCACGACCACCGTCGGCCAGATCCAGCCCCATCTGGAAGTGAAGCTCGTCAATCCGCTTGGCGAGATCGTCCCGGTCGGCGAGACGGGCGAACTCTGCACGCGCGGCTATTCGGTGATGAGAGGCTATTGGGGCGATGAAGCGAAGACGCGGGAGGCGATTATCGACGGCTGGATGCATACCGGCGATCTCGCCACGCTCGACGTGCAGGGGTATTGCAACATTGTTGGACGGTTGAAGGACATGCTGATTCGCGGCGGCGAGAACATCTATCCGCGCGAGATCGAAGAATTCTTGTTTCGCCATCCGAAGATTCAGTCAGCGCAAGTCTTCGGCGTTCCCGATAGTAAATACGGCGAAGAGGTCTGCGCGTGGATTATTCTCAGACAAGGGGAGTACGCAACGCCCGAAGATATCCGCGAGTTCTGCCAGGGACAAATTGCGCACTACAAGATCCCGCGGCACATTCGATTCGTAGACGAACTGCCGATGACCGTCACCGGCAAGATCCAGAAGTTCATCATGCGCGCCCAGATGATCGACGAGCTGAAGCTGTCTGAAGTGAAAACTGCTTGAAGAGCATGATTCAATACGAAAAAAACGGTTGCCGGAATAATCACGGCGACCATTTCATTCTTGCGCAAACGTTTGTCCAGACGAAAAAAAGCGGGCCTGGAGCCCGCTAAAAACCACACGCTACGGGGTTAGCGCGAGGAGACCAAAGGTGGGAAAGGGGCCGATTCCTGTTTTGTCGACCAACGAACCCAACAAACATGCCCCTGAAAACCGGGCTTCGGCGCTGTGCCGACCGATGAGCGCAGGTGAGTGGTGTTGCTCTTTTCCCACACTGCACTCGATCACATATGTGTTGAGACCGTTGAAGTGATTGTGGGCGAATAATCCGGGCGTCACCGTAACAAAGTGTTTCAGGTTGTAACCCTTGAACCGCAAGGCTGAGCGGGATTTCTCGTCGGCTTTTTGTCTGTGGAGATCGACTTTGCTTGTGCAGTTCACGGTTAAGCACAGTCCCATATTTTTAAGCACAATCAGAATCCCGTCGGCCAGATCGGGCGACGCAATGCATGGAGACAAGACGCATGACCATCGACGCAGACCTGCTCGCTTACTACGCAAAGGTCGCTGAAGCCTTCCCCCCACTCCCCGCCGATGCCGACGCACAGGCCATGCGGCAACGATTCCAGGACGTGGCGCGCAAGTTCGCAGCATCGCGTCCGGCCGGCGTCAAAGTGGAAAACATCGTGTTGCCGCTCGACGGACGTGATCTGGGGGCGCGGGTTTATCGGCCGGAGGAAGCCAGCGGGCCGTTGCCCCTCGTCGTTTATTTCCACGGCGGTGGCTGGGTACTCGGCGATCTCGACACGCACGACCTGATGGTCGCGCGCCTCGCGCTGGATTCGAATTGCGCGGTGGTGAGCGTGGACTATCGGCTTGCGCCCGAATTTGCGTTCCCAACGCCTGTGAACGACGCGCTCGATGCACTGCTGTGGCTGGCCGAGCATCGGTCGCGGCTGGGCTTCGCGACGAACCGTCTGGGCGTGGCCGGAGATAGCGCCGGAGGTCACCTCGCGGCCGTCGCGGCGCGTGCGGCGAACGACCGTGTGGCGGGTCTGGTGACTGCGCAACTGCTGATCTATCCGGTCGCGCGATGCCGCTTCGAAGGCGGCAGCTTTACGGCAAATGCCGAAGGGCCGGGCCTCAGCACGGAAGAGATGAAGTGGTACTGGGCGCAGTTCCTGACCAGCCAACCGCCCGCCGATGACGATGTCCGCGCGTTCCCCCTCGCCGAGTCATATGACCGGACACCGGCACGGGCGTTGATTGTGGGCGCTGCATACGATCCGCTGTACGACGACGCGCACGAATTCGCGCGTTTTCTGGAGGCCAATGGCGGCCGCGTCGAGGTGATCGATGCGAAAGACATGACCCACGGCTTTGGCCGGATCCAGGCGCACTCGAAATCCGCTGAAGCGTGGATGAGAAAAACGGCCATGCGCCTCGGTGAATTGTTACACGCACCGCGTTGACTTTTTGCCGGTCAGCGCCATTGGATTACGCGGCGCTTACGCACAGATTCGTAAGCGTCGATTTAGCTTCACTTAAGCCATTTATCGAAGATGGACTGGTACTCACCCGTCGATCGCGACAAATGCAGCCATTGATCCACGTATTGCTGGAACACCACATCTCCGCGTGGTAGCAGATACGCTTTCTCCGCGAACTGGAAGGGCTTGTCCGGATGCACTGAACATAATCCGGGATTGAGCTTTTGCTGGAGCAGCGTTTCGGAGGCATCGGTGACCATGACGTCGGCGCGGCCATCGAGGATCTCCTTGAAGATCGTCACGTTGTCCGGGTACTCGATCAATTGCGAATGTGTCAGGAATTGCTTCGCGTATTTCTCGTTCGTGCCCCCGGGATTCACGATCGTGCGCACACCCGGCTGATCGATCTGTTCAACGGTCTGGTATTTGTCGGCATCGGCGCAGCGGACGATTGGCGTCTTGCCATCGACCATGTAGGGCTGCGTGAAAAACGCATGCTTCTGGCGCTCCAGCGTGACCGAAACCCCGCCGACAGCAATGTCGCACTTCGCCGTGAAATCGCTCATCAGGTTTGACCACGATGTCTTCACGAACTCCGGCTTGACGTTCAGGGAACGCGCCAGGTTCTGCACCATGTCGATATCGATGCCTTCGAACTGTCCGTCCGGCCGCAGGAACGAATGCGGCTTGTAGTCGCCCGTGGTGCAGATGCGCAGCGTGCCGCGTGCGAGAATTTCATCGAGCCGGGAAGCCGGCGCCGCAGTTGCCGGCA
>NZ_JBSIPA010000230.1:0-10100 GCF_053574605.1 Caballeronia sp. M23-90
TAGCGCTCGCAGACTGGATCACGCTGACCACCAGCACCACCGCGGCCTTTACAACGAGCGTAGCTTCAGGCGGCACGTCGCTGCTCGGCGGCAAGTTCAGCCTTGCCGGCACTGTGCTCGGCGCACTGATCATCCAGACGCTCACGTACACCACGTATTCGATAGGCGTGCCGCCTGAAGCTACGCTCGTTGTAAAGGCCGCGGTGGTGCTGGTGGTCAGCGTGATCCAGTCTGCGAGCGCTCGTACGGTGATCATGCGACAACTCGGCCGCGCCTTTCCCCACGTTGCCAAGAAGCCCCTTGCAGAGGCCGCCAAATGAGGCATTTCCTTGATCGCCTGGTCGATCCGCGCACATTGCCAATCGTCGTCACCATCGTTCTGTTCGTTGCGCTGTTCGGTTTCGGCTCTGTGATGTACACCGGGTTTTTCTCGCTGCAAGTGCTGCTGGGCCTGCTCGTTGACAACGCCTTTCTCCTGATCGTCGCAATTGGCATGACCTTTGTGATCGTGTCGGGCGGCATCGACTTGTCGGTGGGATCGGTGGTGGCGTTGACGACGATTTTCTGCGCCGTCTTCGCCGAACGCCTGCATTGGTCCATATGGGTCATCGTGCCGCTCGTGCTTGTCTTCGGCGCGTTGTACGGAGCGGCCATGGGCGCGCTCATCCACTTCTTCAGGCTGCAGCCGTTCATCGTCACGCTGGCGGGCATGTTCCTCGCGCGCGGCGCGTGTTTCCTGATCACCACACAATCGATCACCATCAACGACCCGAGCTTTCACGCGCTGTCGGGTTTTCACATCGATATACACGGTGCTTCGCTCACGGCCGGCGGCCTGATCGCCATTGCAACGCTTGTGCTTGCCATCTTCGTCGCGCATTTCACACGTTTCGGGCGTAACGTCTATGCGGTCGGCGGCAACGAACGTTCGGCATTGCTGATGGGATTGCCCGTGGCACGCACGAAGGTCGGCGTGTATGCGCTGAGCGGATTTTGCTCAGCGCTCGGCGGCGTGGTGTTCACGCTGTACGTGCTCTCGGGATACGGCTTGCAAGGGCAGGGCATGGAGCTCGATGCGATTGCCGCCACGGTCATCGGCGGAACCTTGCTTACGGGCGGGGTGGGCTATGTGATTGGATCGGTGTTCGGCGTCGGCATTCTCGGAACCATCCAGACGCTGATCACGTTCGATGGCACGCTCAGTTCGTGGTGGACCCGAATCGTCATCGGCGCGCTTTTGTGTGCGTTCTGCTTGTTGCAGCGCCTGATAGAACGGCATGCGGCCCGGCGCAAGTCGGATGGGACGGCGTCGGGTGAACGGGCGGGATCGAAGCTGAAGCTCAGGTGGCGGGCAACACGGCAACACGACGACGCGACCAAAGCCGATCCCGCTGCGCTCGGGTCGCGGAGCTGACGCAGCTATCGACATGAAAAACGGTTCCGGACGCGCGGTGCGTTCGGGCGAATGAAGCTTTGAATAGTAATAGAAACGGTCAAGGAAAAATCGATGTCAGACGCAAAACGCCCGCTGCGCTCCGCCCAATGGTTCGGCACGGCCGACAAGAATGGCTTCATGTACCGAAGCTGGATGAAAAACCAGGGCATTCCCGATCATGAATTCCAGGGCAAGCCGATCATCGGCATTTGCAACACGTGGTCCGAACTCACGCCGTGCAATGCGCATTTCAGGAAGCTCGCGGAGCATGTAAAGCGCGGCGTGTTCGAAGCGGGTGGTTTCCCGGTTGAGTTCCCGGTGTTCTCGAACGGCGAATCCAATCTGCGCCCGACCGCGATGTTCACGCGCAACCTCGCCAGCATGGACGTCGAGGAATCGATCCGCGGCAATCCGGTGGATGCTGTCGTGCTGCTCGTCGGCTGCGACAAAACCACGCCCGCGTTGCTGATGGGCGCGGCGAGTTGCGACGTGCCGGCCATTGCGGTAAGCGGCGGACCGATGCTCAACGGCAAGCATCATGGCCGCGACATCGGTTCGGGCACGGTCGTGTGGCAGCTCAGCGAGCAGGTCAAGGCGGGCAAGATCACGCTGCACGAATTCATGTCGGCGGAGGCGGGCATGTCGCGTTCGGCAGGCACGTGCAACACCATGGGGACGGCATCGACCATGGCATGCATGGCGGAGGCGCTCGGCGTCACGCTGCCGCACAACGCGGCAATTCCCGCCGTCGATGCCAGGCGCTATGTGCTCGCGCACATGTCGGGCATGCGCATTGTGGAGATGGCGTTGCAGGACGTGCGGTTGTCGAAGCTGCTGACGAAAGAAGCGTTCGAGAACGCGATCCGCGTGAATGCGGCGATCGGCGGATCGACGAATGCGGCGATTCATTTGAAGGCGATCGCGGGTCGCATTGGTGTGAATCTCGAACTCGATGACTGGACGCGCATCGGCCGCGGTACGCCGACGCTGGTCGATCTGCAGCCTTCCGGCCGCTTCCTGATGGAAGAGTTTTATTACGCGGGCGGCTTGCCGGGCGTGATCCGGCGGCTTGGCGAAGCGGGCTTGCTGCCGCATCCCGATGCGCTCACCGCGAACGGCCAGTCGCTGTGGGAGAACACGAGAGAGGCGCCCATTTACAACGAAGAGGTCATCCGGCCGCTCGATAACCCGCTCGTCGCCGATGGTGGTTTGTGCATCGTGCGCGGCAACCTTGCGCCGAATGGCGCCGTGGTGAAGCCGTCGGCCGCGACGCCCGAATTGCTCAAGCATCGCGGCCGCGCGGTCGTGTTCGAGAACTTCGATCACTACAAGGCGCGCATTGGCGACCCCGAACTCGATGTCACGAAGGACTCTGTTCTCGTGCTGAAGAACTGCGGCCCGAAAGGTTATCCGGGCATGGCGGAAGTCGGCAACATGGGTTTGCCGCCGAAGCTGCTGGCACAAGGCGTGACCGATATGGTGCGCATCTCGGACGCACGGATGAGCGGCACGGCGTACGGCACCGTCGTGCTGCACGTGGCGCCCGAAGCGCGTGCGGGTGGCCCGCTTGCGGTGGTGAGGGACGGAGACTGGATCGAACTCGACTGCATGGGCGGCATATTGCACCTCGACGTCAGCGAGACCGAACTCATCGCGCGTCTCGCCGACTGGGCGGAAGCGCAGACCGTCACGCCGGCGGATACGAGCGGGTATCGGAAGCTCTACGTCGATCATGTTCTGCAAGCCGATCAGGGCTGCGATTTCGATTTTCTCGTAGGATGTCGGGGTGCCGATGTGCCGCGGCATTCGCATTAAGCCTGGATTGGCGGCGCGTTGCACGCACCAGATCAACGAAGATATCTTTAAGGTCCATCCATGACAGAGCAAGTTGCACAGGTCGCCATAGGCATTGCCGGCGTCGGCAAGATCGCTCGCGATCAGCATTTACCTGCTATAGCCGGGAATCCGGGGTACAGGCTCATTGCCGGCGCGAGCAGGAATGCGCGGATCGACGGGGTCAACAACTATCAGAATGTCGAGGAGATGCTGAAAGCCGAACCGCAATTGCAGGCCGTGTCGCTGTGCGCGCCGCCGCAAGTGCGGTTTGCGCAGGCACGCGCGGCGCTCGAAGCGGGCAAGCACGTGATGCTCGAAAAACCGCCGGGTGCGAGCGTGACCGAAGTTCAGGTGCTGGCTGCCCTGGCGCGGGAAAAGCAATGCACGCTGTTCGCGACCTGGCATTCCCGTCATGCGCCGGGCGTTGAAACTGCGCGCGCATGGCTTGCGGACAAGACGATCACATCGGTCAACGTCTTGTGGAAAGAGGATGTGCGCCGCTGGCATCCGGGGCAGGACTGGATCTGGCAGCCGGGCGGATTGGGCGTGTTCGATCCGGGCATCAACGCGTTGTCCATCGTCACGCGCATCTTGCCGCATGCGTTCTTCTTGAAGTCGGCGGAGTTGTTCGTTCCGGCCAACAGGGACAATCCGATCGCCGCAAATCTCGATTTCAGCGATGCGCTCGGCACGCCGATCCGCGCTGAATTCGACTGGCGGTTTGGTCCGGAAGAGTTGTGGCAGATCGAGGTGACGACCCGCAGTGGCGTCTTGCACCTGGCGCAGGGCGGGAAGTTCTTGAAGATCGATGAAGAGGTGAAGGATATCGGCACGGAGCGGGAATATCCGAGCCTCTATGACCGGTTCTTCGAGTTGATCTCGAACAGCTCAAGCGATGTCGATGTCAGCCCGTTGCAGCATGTCGCAGACGCCATGTTGCTCGGCAAGCGGCATGAGGTTGAAGCCTTCGAAGATTGAACGTTGAAACGGCCGGGCGTCTGCTAGCGCCCGGCCATCCACTACTGCCCGCCCGATGCCTGATCGTCCGGCGCGGCGTGATGCAGTTCAGGCTCGGCCATCGAGAACCCTTCCGCGCTCACCGGCTGCGCAGTCTTTCGGATCTTTGCGACGTCCGCCGCCGTCGCCTTGCCGCCTGAATTTCCCCAGCTCGTCTGCACGAACGACACCACGTCCGCTATCTGCTGGTCGTTGAGCACATCGGCATACGGCGCCATGGTCATCCTCGAAGGCGCGGTTCGCGTGGCTGGCATCGCGCCGCCCGAGAGCACGATGTGTATCGCCGACGTCGGGTTCGATGTCTGCAGCACGGCGTTGCCCGCCAGCGCCGGAAACGCCTTGCCATTGCCCTTGCCGTTCGACTTGTGGCATCCCGCACACCGGTCGAGGTAAATCTGCGCGCCGGGCATGGGCGGCACTTCGCCCGCATACAGCACGCGCGAGATCGCGGGGTCGTACGCGTAGGCTTTCGCCTGAGTTTTGCGCGCGGGCATCGACTTCAAATACCGGGCGATGCTCTCGAGATCCTGGCCGTTCATGTACTGCGTCGAATCGACTATGACATCGTTCATGGCGCCGAAAGATGCCGTCATGGGCGTGCGGCCGCTGCGCAGGAACTCGACAATATCCGCTTCGCTCCAGTCCGCCAGGCCGCCGCCGTGTTCGTTGCGCAGCGACGGCGCAATCCATCCGTCGATGGCGCCGCCGCCCGCGAGATAGATTGAAGAGTCGTTGCCGGTCAGCGCTTTTTCCTGCAAGCCGACGCCGCGCGGCGTGTGGCAACTGCCGCAATGACCCAGCCCTTCCACCAGATACGCCCCGCGTGCAACGGAGACGCTGTCGCTCGCGGTGTCGGCGTAGGGTGCGGGCGTGGGTGCAAACGCGGCGCGCCAGATCTTCAGCGGCCATCGCATGGAAAGCGGCCAGGGAATATCGTTCTTGCGATCGGCCTGCTCGACGGGTGCAACGCCATGCTGAAAGTAGGCGTAGAGCGCGTGCATGTCGGTATCGTTCACGCGTGAATACGACGGATACGGCATTGCCGGATAAACGGCGTACCCGGACTTCGTCTCGCCGTGACGCATCAGCGCGGCAAAATCGTCGTAGCTCCATGTACCGATACCAGTCTTCGCATCCGGCGTGATGTTGGTCGAATAGATCTTGCCGAGCGGCGTCTGGATCGGCAGACCGCCGGCAAACGGCTTGCCGTTATGCCCGGTATGGCACGCGATGCAGTCGCCTGCATGCGCCAGATACTCGCCGCGCGCAACCTGCTGCTGATCGGCAGTGAGAGGCGCGGCTTGCGCCGCATGTGCCGCGAAAGAGAAGGAAACAGCAAGCGCGAGCCCGCTCAAAACCCGGGTGAATGATGTCATCGTGTTCGCCTCAGGCATCGACCAGCGGACGCGGGTCTTTCAGATATTGTTCGCGGATCGCCTTCGCCGACCAGTAGGCAAGCGCTGTCGCGAGTCCCGTCGGGTTATAGCCGATACCCACCGGAAACACGCCCGAGCCCACTGCAAAGACGTTGTGCACGTCCCAGCTCTGCAGGTAGCGGTTCAGCACACTCGTGTTGCGGTCGGTTCCCATCGCGACGCCGCCTGCCCAGTGCGTGGTCTGGTACGGACGCAGGTCGAGGTGATCGCCGATGTTCATCACGCTCGTCTGGATGGACTTGGGGTTCATCGCGTGGGCGACTTTCTGCATCTGACCGGTGACGTACTGGCTCATGCGGATATCGTTTTCTTTCCAGTCGAAGGTGAAGCGCAACAGCGGCTGGCCGAAGCTGTCGGCGTAGGTCGGGTCGAGATCGAGATAGTTGTCGGCGTAGACCATGTTCGCGCCGTGAACATCGAACGAGACGGTATTGGTGTAGTTGTCCTTCACCGCCGTCTTCCATTGCGCGCCCCACTTGGGCGTGCCGGTCGGAACAGGAATGCCGGAGATCGGCTTCACGCCGGCCGGGTTGCACCAGACGGGCGCGCCGCCCACGAAGCCGAGCGGACCATGATCGAAGTTGTCGGCATTGAAATCGTCCAATGCCACGCCGTTGCCCCCGGCACCAATAAACCCGTTCGTGTTCTTTCCTGGCCCGAAGAACATGCGCACGGTGGACATCGTCTGATAGGCGACGTTCTTGCCGACTGCGCCTTGGCCTGTCTTCGGGTCATACGGCTTGCCTATGCCCGAGAGCAGGAACAGCCGCGCGTTGTTGTACGCGAACGTGCTGGCAATCACGAGCGCTGCGGGCTGCTCGACGGTATTGCCCTTGATGTCCACATATGTCACGCCCGTCGCTTTCTTTTTGCTGCTGTCCAGGTTGATGCGCAGCACGTTGCAGTTCGATCGCAATTCGAACAGCGGCACCTGTTTCAGCGCGGGCAGGATGTTGACGTTCGGCGATGCCTTCGAGTAGTTGTAGCAGGCGAAGCCCGAACAAAAACCGCAGAAGTTGCACGGACCCATCTGGCAGCCGTACTGGTTCGTGTAGGGTTGCGCGACATTCGCCGATGGTTCCTGAAACGGATGAAAACCCACTTCCCGCGCGGCGAGTTCGAACAGGTGCGCGGTGTACGGCGTCTTTTGCGGCGGCAGCGGGAAGTTGTCCGAGCGGTTTGCTTCGAACGGATTACCCACGCCGTTCGCAACAATCTGACCTTTCACGCGATACGCCTGGCCCGACGTTCCCATCATCTTTTCGACGAAATCGAAGTGCGGTTCCAGCTCTTCGTAAGTTACGCCGAAGTCCTGCAGCGTCATGCCGTTTGGCACGAACTTGCGGCCGTACTTTTCCTCGTAGTGCGACTTGAGACGAAGCTCTTCCGGATACACGCGCCAATGCTGGCCGGACCAGTGCAGGCCCGCGCCGCCCACGCCTTCACCCGGTTTGAAGGCGCCAATCTGCCGATACGGCAACGCGGTGTCGTTCAGGGAATGGCGGAACGTGAAGCTCGTCTTCGACATGTCCTGGAACAGCTTCCAGCGCTGCAAATAGGTCAGCTCATCGAGCGTCTTCGGATACGCGCCGTCCGGGTAGGTGTCGCGATACGCGCCACGCTCCAGTGCAACCACGTGCAGGCCGGCTTCGGTCAGTTCCTTCGCCATGATGGCGCCGGTCCAGCCGAAGCCGACGATCACGGCGTCCACGGGCTTCATCTTTAAATCGGCCATGCAATGTGTCCTTGTTTGTCAGCATCTGCGCTTATGGAACCGGTTCCAAAACCGGGCAAAGATCAGGCGCCCCGTTCAGCCGATGGAAACCGGCGGCAGCGGATAACGCTTGCCGTATTGCTCGACCCAGTCGATGTAATCGCCGCGTGCGCCCGGGAAATTGATCATTCGCCACGCGTCCATGTGCTTGTTGCCGCCGTGCTTCGGATCGCAGAAGTAGCCTTCGTGCGTGTTCTGCAGCAACTGCGCGAAGAAGTCGGCGGGCGGGACGTCGCCGATTGCCAGCTTGCCGTGTTCGAGTTCGCCGATGAGCGCATCTTTGGCGGCGTCGTCGAGATCGTTGAAAGGCTTGTTGTGCCTGGCGATGACCGCCTTGTCGAAACCGGCGAGCGCCGAACGGTACAGCGTGCGCGGCGAGAATTCGAGCTGGTAGCCCATCAGCGGCGATGTGTCTCTTACGAACGGACCGCGCATGTACCAGAGCGCCCCGAAGCCATACGGCTGGTTCATCTGCAAGTCGATGAACTCCGCCACGCCGGCCTCGACCGCGCCCGGGCCTTGTGCGTCGGCGGGAATGAGCCGGTCAACCAGCGCATTGAGCGTGTTCCATTCCTGGGCGGTGAAGTAGGCCGGCTTGTAAGGTTGGGCGTCGGCCGCCTTCACGAGCGTGGAACCGGCCACACCTGTTCCAACCGCGACGGCGGCCGGCGCCATGGCAAGTGCATCGCGGAGAAACGCGCGCCGGGCAGGGGAGATGCCGATGGTTTTCATTATCGAGTATCCAGAATGGCGAGCGGTCTTCAAGGGGTGGGATTATGACTGGCCACTTTGAAAGGCGCGCCGAAGCCGCCCGATAAACACCTTTGCAAGAATTGAAAATATAAAAGCAAACGTAAGATTCAAGTAATCATTGGAGAGGCTGGTGCTTGGCGGATCCTAAGACGATTCCGGTGGCCGATCACAAGCAGACAACAAACTTGACACTTATCCGTAGTTTTTGTTAATAATAATCATTTGCATTTGAGCCAGGCGCTGGCTGGCGCGCCCGAGTGCGGTCACGGACCTGGTGACCACCGTCTGCAGCTTCGACGGCAAACAGCGCAACTGCGGCCTGGAACTCGCGACCCACGGCGACGTGCTGAGCGGCCTGCGCCTGATGGCAAGCGTGACGTTCCACGAGGCGGACGGCGTGCCAAAACGCGCGATCAACTTCGGCGTTGGCTGGGACCTGCCGTGGGTGCCGGGCCTGAGCCTGAACGGGCGGGGCATCACCACCTCTTCGCTGTATTTAGATGCGGCCAACCGCATCGAGGTATCCGGCTGGACGCGCACGGATGTCGGCGCGCGTTATCGGACGCGGATTGAAGAACGTGTTCATCGATAACTACTGGCTCGTGAGCGGCACGTATGCAACGGTGGCCGCGCTGCGCCGCGCACGTTGCTGTTGTCGGCGCAGATCGACTTTCAATGGCTCCAGCATGACAACGCAAGACACTGCAAGCAAATGAACATCGTCATCACTCGATTCACCCGCGTGGGGCCGCTGGTGTCGCGCATCGTATGCGCCATCTTCGGCGGCTACGCGCTCGCTGCACTGACAAGCGTGGCGACCCTTGCATTGCCGATCAGCAAACCGCAAGCGGTCCTGACGGGCATGCTTGCCAGCTTTATCGTGTATGTCTGCGCTGTGATCTGGGTGTTTGCGGTGCGCAGCGCCTTGCGTGCGTGGACCGGATGTCTGGTCGCAGCGCTGCCGTTGTTGTGTGCAGCCTGGACCGTGTGGTCGGGAGGGCATGTCTGATGAAGGCATCTTCCAACCCGAAGCCGCAGGCCCGCGGCATCCGCCAGAGCATGTCCGACCTGCATACATGGACGGGCTTGCTTGTCGGCTGGATTCTCTACGCAATGTTCCTCACCGGCACGGTCAGCTACTTCAAGGAAGAAATAACGCAATGGATGCGGCCTGAAGTTGCGCACCGGACAGCGCCGCCCGACGCCGCACTCACGGCCGAGCGCGTGGCCACGACGCTCGGTACGCTGGCCGCAGGCAGCGCGCAGTGGAGTTTCGATCTGCCCAATGAACGAAGCAGCGTGATTGGTTCGTTCTGGCGCACGCCGGGTATTGCGACCGGCAAACGTGCGTTCCAGGAAGCGAGCTTCGACGTCGACACCGGCCAGAAAGTGACGGCGCGCGACACGCTCGGCGGCGACTTTTTTTATCGGTTCCACTTCCAGTTCTACTACATGCCTGCGTTATGGGGACGGTGGATCGCGGGCTTCTGCGCGATGTTCATGCTGGTCGCCATCATTAGCGGCGTGATCACGCACAAGAAGATCTTTGTCGACTTCTTCACGTTCCGATGGGGCAAGGGCCAACGTTCATGGCTCGATGCGCATAACGCGCTGTCGGTCTTCGGGCTGCCGTTCCACCTGATGATCACTTACACCGGCCTCGTTACCCTGATGGCGATGTACATGCCGTTCGGGTCCCAGGCCGCGTTCAGGACGCCGGCAGAGAGCCAGCAGATGACAACGCAGTTGAGCGCCTTCATCCAGCCGGGCAAGCCGAGCGGGCAGAAAGCGCCGCTTGCGCCAGTCGGCCCGATGGTGCGTGAAGCCGAGGCCCGCTGGGGACGCGGCA
>NZ_JBSIPA010000231.1:0-10088 GCF_053574605.1 Caballeronia sp. M23-90
TGGAAACCTTGTTCTATTTGCCGTGGAATCGGCATTAACTTTGCCGTGGAATCGGCATTAACTTTGCCGTGGAATTCGTGATTTTTTTCCCGTGGAATCCTTGTTCGCGATGGCGTGGAATACGCAATCATCCCCATTCCTTTCGCCGATTTTGTCAGTTCGCCACGGAAATCCGGATGGGCAATGGAGATCATTTCCTTTGCGCGTTGCTTCACTGATTTGCCGCGCAACTGCGCTACGCCAAACTCGGTGACTACGTAATTTACATCGTTCTTGCTCGTGCTGACATGTGCACCCGCCGCGAGCACTGGGGCAATACGAGAAATGGTGCCGTTCTTGGCCGTTGAAGGTAAAACAATGAATGACCGACCTCCTTCCGATCGATT
Source organism: Caballeronia sp. M23-90 (assembly GCF_053574605.1). Lineage (NCBI taxonomy): Bacteria > Pseudomonadati > Pseudomonadota > Betaproteobacteria > Burkholderiales > Burkholderiaceae > Caballeronia > Caballeronia sp. M23-90. The sequence goes on from NZ_JBSIPA010000231.1 coordinate 387, forward strand.
CGCGGCCCTTACAAAATCAGCCTGGCCACCGGTTCCCGAGTACGGCAGATGCGCAAGACTCTCTGACCCGCACTGCCCAATCAAATCGACTTCAAGTGTCGCGTTGATCGATACAAGTTTGTTGTTTTGACCCGCGATATAGGGATCGTTAGTAAAGCTCGCAGGATGCATCTCAACCATGGGATTGCGATCGATGAAGTCATAGAGCCTCTTGGACCCCAGTACGAACGTGCCGATAATTTTACCGGGCATCAAGATCTTTTTGCTGCAGTCGACCGCACCGCACTCGACCAGGGACAGGATGCCATCGCCGAGCATTTCCGAATGAATGCCCAAATGATGCTTTTTGGTCAATTGCATGACAACCGCGTCAGGGATACCGCCATAGCCAATTTGCAGCGTCGAGCCGTCCTCGATAAATTCCGCCACGTAGTTGCCGATCGCTTCCTGCACGGGACCGATCGTCGGCATTCCGACTTCGAGGATTGGATCGGCGCTTTCGACCAGCGACGCAATCTGCGAGATATGCACGTGACACCGGCCGTAGGCGAACGGTACGTTGGGATTGACCTCGAGCACGATAGCGCGAGCTTTGGATACTGCCGCCATCGTGTAGTCGGTGCCGAGGCTGAGCGAAAAGTAGCCGTGCCCGTCCATTGGCGATGCCATTGCGAAGACGACGTCCGCATTGATCTGGCCGCGCTCGATCAGAATCGGAATTTCAGAGAAATAATTCGGGATGAAATCTGACCAGCCTTCCTGACCACCGCATCGCGATGCCGGTCCAAAGAAAAAAGCTGAATGCTGTACATGCTCGACGGTCTCATGATCGAAATACCCAAACTTCCTTAACGCAAGTATCTGATGAACCCTGACCCCACGATATGCACGCCGATGCTCGGACAACGCGGTCAGCAATAACGGGGGTTCGCCAACGCCGGTAGGCACGATAATCGAATCACCGTCCCGCACTAGACGAATAGCTTGTTCCGGTTGCATGTGTTTGCTGAGATAAAGCTCTTGTGCCGTCATGTCGTCTCCTGATGCAATCAATGTTTTTTGCGCAGCGTCTAAGGTCCGAGCCTGCAGTTATTTATCCCTCGTCACACCGAATCCAAAGGTGGATTTGAAAGACGCCCGTTATTTTGAGGGGTGCTAGACCCATACCGGTGCCGTCCACAATTGCATAGTAGAGCGGCAGAACCTGTAACGCGAGCAATACCCGTGGAGCTGGCAATTTGGTAACTGTCGGGCGATGTCAGCAAAAGAATGCAAAACACGGTAACTTGCCGGCGGGGTGCAGTTTGGACCGCTACCTAAGGGTCGTCACTCCCGCTACCCGCCTGACAGTCGCAAACAATGTCCGAGCGCCGCTGCTAAGGCGAATGATGGCGACCATTGAGCGATGATGTCGCTGCCACCTCTTCGTAACTCAATACGCAACGTCGAACGCTAACACGTGGCTGGCTTAACAATCTCAGCGAAACTGTCGTTTCGAGTGGCTCGCCCTCACAGCCGCGGCACCGCTCAGCGATCGCGCTAAGTATCCTGACGTCCCACAGCGTCTTTCGCATTTCCGAGGCCGTCGATAAGACGGGTTCCCTTGACTCATTGTTCTAGTGATACCTGACGGTGAGAACAAAGACCAACCGAGTACGGTATACATCTGTCAAACCGTCGAAAAAGCCTTTTTCACACGTTCGACCTGTTATTCAAATGATGCGTCAACGGCCAATGTTGGTTACTAATAGAGTCAATTTAAACGCATAGCAGACTGCGCAGGGATTCCGTCTGAACAACTGGTCGCGCTAACGGTTGCCTTGCGTGGCCTGCTTCAACGACCTTCACGCCGCCGCCCCGAATAAAGCACCGACACCTGCGGACACATCCAATCCCAATGCGCTTCAGAAGACCACGCGAATAACACCCGGGGCAACTTTTGCACCGCCAATTTTTGCAGCCAGCCCTCCAAAGGCGGCCAGAGAAACCAACGCAGAGACCACTACGGAGGGCAACAGCACAGATTCCGGCGAAAGCGCAGTTACAAAAACGGAACTCCGTGTCCTCAAAGCACGCTGAACTGGACCGCGGCCGAAGAAAGCAATCGGCAATTAGGCACCGCATGGCCACCCTCACCAAAAATTGGCGCTCCGCGCGTCAACTTCTACCCGAAAATTTATGTTCCAACCGCAGACGACGTCACGTTCAAATCTGCTTGCTCGGCAGAGTCAGTTTCGACGACAGCGATCCTATCGACGGCCATTGCGCTACTTCTCGCTGCTTGCAACAGCGGCCCCGATAAGCCGCCTGCTATCAATAACACCATCTCAAGGGCGACGGCGGCAGTGCGCGCGAGTAACTGAGTCAGCCGAAACGGGACTACGGACGCAGTTCGGGACCAACGATCGAACAACGTAACGTGGACTCAGCATGGCTGATATATTCGATAATCCTTTAACACATATAGTGGAGCAGCCCATGGCCACCCTGTCCGACGAGATGACGTGGATCCTCGAAGAAGCCGCCGAAGGGCTTAAGGCGCTGGAGGAGGAAGTGATCACCGCGGAGTTCAATCCGGACGACCCAGTGAGTGTCGAAGCGGCCATCGTCCACGTCGAAGCCGTCATCGATGCCAAAATCGCACGGTTTCGCGGCAACCGTCTCGTCGACGAAGCGGCGGACGCAATCAAGGCCGAATGCCGCGCCAGCATCCTGCTACAGGCCACCGACCGCGACACTGATCGTGGCACGCGCACGCTGCATTAACCGTGCTGGCGACTGAATCGGAAGGGGACCCATGGCAGCTAATCATCGTTTCGCATCAAGCTCCTGCCCGGCGCCGGTGACGGCAAGTTGTTTGCCGTGAGTGCCGAGCCGCGGTGCGCGCCTTTTTTCAGCAGCTGTGCGGCGCCGGCGTCATTGCGCATCCGGTGGCGCTTACGATGGACTGCGCCGGCGCGAGCGGCTGCTTGGTCGGAGAGTTCGTGCTTCCCTTCGCGCAGGTCGCCGACCCTGCCATCGGCGTAGCCGTCGCAGCGTGGTTTCAGGGACGATCGGGCCGCAAGCTGCGCCTGAAAGTGGGCAATATCAAAATCGAAGCCGAGACCATGCAGGAACTCGAGCAGTTGTTGGATCAGGCGAGCGCTCGGCGAGATCAACAATCGGAACCTGCGAGCGTCCATGACTGAAAAAGCACTGATTACTCAAGCCGCCTGCGCGTTGCCCTCGATCGTTGCCCAAGCGCCCGAACACATGCGCACGCGGTAGACAGGTTTCTCGCGTGGTGCGCTCAGGCCGGCGCGATGTCCATGACCGAGATGCAGCCGCTGCACAAGAAACCGAAAACCAGGTCGCCAGGCGCATCGAAAAATTGGTGCCCAATGGCTGGCGCCCTCCCCGCTCGCTCGACTCGCGGTATCCTGCCTTCGCCCGACTGTTGAGTAAGTACCAGGAACGTCGAACGGCACGCGATCGCTCCCCCGCTCACCCTACGACGCACCCGTTTTGAAAGCCAAGTGGAGCAACGGCGCCTGTTGCATATCAGCAGTCTCTTTGGGAAATATCAGACCGGACATACGAAACAGCGCGCTCCTCTCGATTATTTACTGGCGGTCGTCCTATCAAGGCTAGCTGTGCCGCGGGGCAGAGGCATGATGGCCCATCTTGTAAAATCAGCCAGCCATCCCTAGAGGCTCAACGATGAACACTGAACACGCTGCATCCGCACTTGTCTCGGTTACTCTCGCCTGTGCGGCGAACGTACCATTGCCCGCTCTTGCCGTCGGCGACGTCACGCAGACCATCGTCATGGTCCGACACGGCGAAAAGCCCGATGAAGGACTTGGACAGCTCTCCTGCCAAGGGCTAAATCGAGCTCTGTCATTGCCCCGAGTCATCCAAATGAAATTCGGCAGCCCGGAAGCGATATTCGCCCCCGATCCCGCTAAACAAAAGACCGACCGTGGGACCAAGTACGATTATGTCCGGCCCCTCGCGACTATTGAGCCTGCTGCGATTTATTTCGGCTTGCCGGTCAATGCATCGATTGGATTTAAGAACGTCGACAAGCTCGTCGACACCCTGCTCTCGGTAACCTATCAGAACAGTGTTGTAGTGGTCGCTTGGGAGCACACAATGGTCGAAGAAACGGCACGTCGCATCGTTAAGCGTTACGGTGGCGATGCTTCAAGCGTACCCAAATGGGCTAGCAAGGATTTCGACAACATTTATGTCGTGCGCATAACTTACCGCTCCGGAAAACCCATTGCTTCATTCACCGTCGAACACGAAGGTTTGAACGATCAACCCACAGCTTGTCCCGTCCGTTGAAGTCGCTTAAAGGTGAAAAAAAGCAAAGATTGCTACGCCAATTCCAGCCCCGCCCATGAGCCCCGCAAGCACGAAGAGCTTACGACTGCCGGTGAGCGAGGTAACAGCCGCGAGCGAGATTGCTACGCTTAGCCAAGCCAGCGCTTGGCCGAACAAATGCTGTGGATGCTCCTTCGCCTCCGAACGTTGATTCGCTCCTTCCACCTCCTTTTCAAGCTTGCTCGCTTTCGCCGCAATTTCCTTCTTTCGATCCTCGTATTTCGTAATTTGATCACGGTAGAAACCTTGCCTTGCCTGCGGTGCAAGCTCAGCTGCCAGCTCCATCAGGTGGCCCTTGCTTGATTGCGCCTGATAGTAGCTCCACTGGTCACTCGCTTTACTTTGCAGGAGGACAGCATCATTCTTGAAGATCAGCGCCTGCGTCTGCAACACGCCTTCCTCGTAATGAAGAAGGCCGGACAGGGCTGCGAGAATCGCCGTGAAGACTGCAACCCAGCGCGACAGTGGATCACCAGAATGCGCCGCTTGTTCGACGAGATGATCGTGAGGCGCGTGTTCGTGGGACATAAGGACTCGATGTAGGCGGCGCAAAGACGACGCCTTTATTTGAAAGTTTTTCTATCTTATCGCAATATTTTATGGGGACTGCGATCAACGCATTGCACAATGCAAACTCAAGTCCCCGCGCAGCGGCCTCGGAAACATCAGACATCACGCACAAGCTCTTTGGACTGGGATTCATCCCAACGGGCAGCAACAGTCAGTCGCTTTGCTTCTCTTCGAATCATTTTGTTGTAGGCTACGGTGCCGTGCGGGCCGTTCATGGCCCATTGTTCACATTTGCGGCATATCTCGGCTGGACGATGGCCGAAGCGCCAAACCATCGGGCCGGCGCATTGCTCGCTGCCGCGGGGCTTTTTCCTCCCGGGCCTGGTCCTCGTGCTCGCAGCACTCCCGCACTGGCAAGCGCTGCACGCGCACCCGTCGATGGCTGCACTGTTCGCCGGAGTAAATGCTGCAGTCATTTGACTGCTAGCGAGTGCACTAATCTCAGCCGTCTGGATAAGTGCGGTTCTTCCAAAGCTCGACTCCGCGATAGCAGTCATCGCTTTTTTTTTGCTGACCCGCAGAAAGGTTCCGCCGCTCGCCGTCATACTGCTTTGTGCTCTAGCCGGTATCGCCGAGGCGATCTAGATCTAAGGTGAAAATTTGTTGAAACCGACGGTCCCCTAAGTCTGAGCTAAGGGACATATTTTAAAACTAAAAGCACTGATTCTATAAGCTTTCTGGGCAGCACTGTATTCGAGTGATGTCAGTATTCCTTAAGCAAAATGTCAGCTGACAACACCAATCGCTATGTCTCACAAGCAAGCCTTCACGGCGACCGATTATGCTAACTTCAAACCATAACGTGCGACGCGATTGGGTTCTGAATCTTTCTTTGGAGGAACTATGCGTCAAGGTCTTGTAGACGACGACTTCTGGGCACTTATTGAACCGTTGATTCCCAAGCGTCAGTTGCCTAAGCACCGCAGTGCGGGCCGACCCCGAGCACCAGACCGCGCAACATTCTCTGGGATTGTGTTTGTTCTACGGTCCGGTATCTCGTGGACCGCGCTTCCTAAGGGACTCGGCTACGGAGCTGGCCAAGTTTGCAGCCGGCGACTGCGCGCGTGGCAGGAGGAAGGTGTATGGCCACTTCTTCAACAAGTGCTAGTGGCCGAACTGCAGCGTCGCGGCAACCCCGAAGCAGCCAATGCGATTTTGGACAGCTTGTCGGTTCGCGCCGTGCTGTCAGGAGTCAACTCTGCAAGCAGCCTGAGATCCACTGGGCTTATTAGGAAAGCCGTTGGCACTAAGAAGCGTTGCACCAGTCTCATCTAATCGATTTCGGGTTTGATCGGCCGCCTCTTCGAAAAAGTATTGTGTTTCACGAGCGACCAAGTCACGTTCGTTATCCATCGTGATCACGTGGTAGCAGTCATCCAGGAATATCTTTCGTCGCCGTTGCGAACCGACTCCTGAATACACGAGGTCCGCATTAGCTGTCGTAGAAGTGTCGTCATCTATTGCGTGGATCAACAAGCAATCGGCTTTAATCGTTGCGATGTTCCTCGTGACGTAGCGCGCTAGTGCCCTCGCTTCAAAAATATGGTGCATCGACAAGCTGGCCGCTCCAATTTCGGAATCACCCTGACGCTGCATGCTCTTCGCCACCTTTGCTCGAAGCGCCGCGTTCTTTAAACCATAGGGTGAGCGCTCGCGCAAACTGTAAAAATCTCGGATCGGTGTTTTGTAGGCAAGGTTCAGCATCCAGTGATACCAGGGGATGGTCCAGCCATCGTAGTTCAATGTCACAGATAGCAGCGACAATGCGAGCAGTTCTGGTTCTTCGACGGCGAGAGCGAGCGCTAGAGTGGCGCCAATGCACAGACCGCCTACCGACACGCGCCTGTACGCTGAGGTGAGTTTGCGATAGTGCACTCTGACCTGTTCACGCCACTCAACCGACGTGGCACAAGAGCTTCCGAGTCCGTATCCGTTAAGGTACGGCGCGTGAACAGCAAAGCCTTGCTTGGCGAGAGACCGGGCCAGATAACCCATCTCTTGCGGCGTACTTCTTAATCCATGGAGCAACAAGACCGCATGATCTCGACTACTTACCGGATGGAAGATGTCCTGCATCAAAACGTTTTGCTTGTTCATGCGATAGACTTTGGAGGGATTTTCATTATCAGGTACGCGCCATGGGCGGTAGGGAAGCGCTCTAACTGACACAACAAGTCAGAAAGAGCCGGATCACGGCGAGGCAAACTCACCGACCAACTCCGTGTTCCCTCGTCACTTGATTGCTCGAACGCGGCGACAAACGTTGATGCGTCGCTAGCAGAAAATGTCGCTATCAATCGCTCTGACGCTGACGCCCCCTCAAGCGGAACAATTTCTTTGTGGAGTGATTCGCTGACGTACTCATAGGATGATCCGACCTTACCCACATACAAAACGTCGGCATTTCTGTCCGTAAATTGCCGAATCAACCGGTCCGAAATTAAGTGCGATGCCTCAGCTTTCCTCCTCCGCTTATCTGAGCGTAAAAGCATTTGATGCCGAGAACTGGCGACCTCTGCGAAAAGCTTCGCCTCATGCTGAGTTCTTCGCAGCCATTCGATCATGCCGAGGAACAAAAGCGTAGCTGCTGGAAACCCTACAAAGAGGATTATGTCCTCCTTGTCAAAGTAACCAAAATTCGCGTAAGGCGGCACAAAAAAGTAATCCGCAACTGGCACACCGATAGCGACAACAAGTATTGCTGGCCCGATTCCCAAGAAAAACCCCACCAAAACGGCGGCAATTGTAAAAAACAAAGCGGGCATGTGCGCTTCTAAAACCGGATGCATTAGTTCCCGCGCACCAAAAGCAGCGAGCGCAGCCACAAGCGCCACTGCGTATCGCCATGGGCCTCGCGGTGCCCAACTTCCTGCATTATTTAACATTTAATTTTCTTTATCTATTGCTAAGCTTCACTTCCCCGAGCGAACAGCACAACACTGCGTCTGTAATCTAGAACGCCAAGACTTAGGCGCCCCTTAGGCATGCGATGAACTAAAATTATTCAAGCTGCAGCTGCAACGCCTGATGGCTCTATCCATGCCGCATTCAGGATAAGGTACTACTTACACTTCTAAAATATTGCCTGAAGGCCTAAGAGTTAATAAATTGCATGAGCCAATACGAAGGAGACTCTGCTCCCGTTTGACAGCAGTACGCGTAATTGGTGCCGCGGTAATAAAATAAGTAGCGGCAACGGGACTGGTAGGCCGGAGAAAGACAAAAACCTAAGTTTCACCTAAGTCAAGGTCGGCAGAGTCATGACAGGAAAATGAATCTGGTCTTCGACTGAACACTACCACATGGATTTTCATTTGAAAACTTACACCACAACTCACAACCGCAAGGGCTTCAGCGCACCGGCGAAGCTTTTTCACTGGATAACGGTCTTGCTCCTCTTCATCCAGTACACCATTGGATGGGTAATGCCGGACGTGCATAAAGATACACAGCCAATTGGATTAATCAGTTGGCACCTTTCGATCGGGTCGCTGATTGTCTTGGTCGTCCTGATTCGATTGGCGTGGCGGCTTACGCACACAGTGCCACCAGAACCAACTACCCTCCCGCCTCCGCTTCAGACAGCTGCCCGTGCGACGCATTGGCTTCTATATGCATTACTTGTCGCTTTTCCGCTGATGGGATGGGCTAACGCATCGTCGCGTGGATGGGAAGTTTCTTTGTTCGGATTGATTCCCCTGCCGCCGCTCTCACCTACAGGCTCAGTTCTCGGACATGAAATGGGCGACATTCACCAAGTTTTCGCATGGGTCCTACTCGTGGCTGTCGGTCTGCATGTATCTGCTGCATTATTTCACCATTTCATCATAAAGGATGACACTTTGCGCCGGATGTTACCGCGACGGCGATGATCGAGAATGAGACGCGCCAGTCTTCATTCTATGCCGGTGTGAAAGCCCACACCGCCGGTTTCAGTAGAGAGGGACGAAACCAAGCCTAAGCAGAACACCCCTGCTGCCCGTCGGGCATGATGGAACAATCAGACGCCGCTGGGCGTTACAGACGACACACGTGATGTGTTCGGGTGATGGCTTGATGAGCCAAGGTGTTTGAAAAGCAATCCGGACGATCGGATAGAGAAGCATGAAGATGCCGTATACACCAAGATCCCCAAGACCCCTGATCGTCGCGTCCCTGACCCTTCTGGTTAGCGGCCGCACGGTCGGCCGCGAATACCACCAGCCGGATGTTAATGGCTCAGCGCACCGTCACGCGACTCAGTCTTGCCCAAAGTGTGCACCATCAGATTCCCCCATAGCGGGCGAATGCCGGGCACCGACTTCAGGCGTGCTCCATTAGCAGACTGGTGAAATACCTCATGTAGCGGTCATCCGTGACGAAGGGGTAAACGTTGAACCGATGTCATCAATGAGAGCGAGATGGAACGGATGCGTGGGCCAGATGGTTTTACCGAATCAATGTTCACGGTGTTGAAGCAGGACGATTTTGTGCCGAAGGACCATACCTTGCGTCCGATTCGAACGTGGCTCAATGACACGCTCAAACGCATGGACGATGTGTTTGCACGGATGTACGAAGCCGATGCGAAAGGAGGCCGGCCGAGCATCGCGCCGGAGAAGCTGGTGCGAGCTCTTTTGCTGCAGGTGCTGTACTCTTTCGTAGCGAGCGCATGCTGGTGGAACAGATTTCCTACAACATGCTGTTCCGCTGGTTCGTCGGCCTGCCGATGGACGGGACCGTGTGGGACCACTCGACGTTCAGCAAGAACCGCGACCGGTTGCT
>NZ_JBSIPA010000232.1:0-10087 GCF_053574605.1 Caballeronia sp. M23-90
TAGATGCTGCTCGGAGACGGGTTCGACTTCGTCGGACGCAGCTTCGAGCAGGTCGAGCCCGGGCAGGTCCACCGCAGATGCCGCCGGTCCGTGGTTTCATCGCGACGGAGTTCGAGTTCCATGCGCCGGCGGCATCTGCGGTGGACCTGCCCGGGCTCGATCTGCTCGAAGCTGCGTCCGACGAAGTCGAACCCGTCTCCGAGCAGCATCTCGCCGCTACCGGTCAGTTGATCGAGCAGCGCCTGCAGGAATTCAAGGTGCCGGTCACGGTGGTCGGCGCATCGGCGGGACCGGTCATCACGCGCTTCGAAGTCGAACCGGCGCTCGGCGTGCGCGGCAGCCAGATCGTGGGCTTGATGAAGGACCTGTCGCGCGGCCTTGGACTGACATCGATCCGCGTGGTCGAGACCATTCCCGGCAAGACCTGCATGGGGCTCGAGCTGCCGAACGCCAAACGGCAGATGATCCGGCTTTCCGAAATCCTCGAAGCCGACGTGTATCGCGATTCCAAGTCGTTTTTGACCATCGCGATGGGCAAGGACATCATCGGCAATCCGGTCGTCACCGACCTCGCGCGTGCGCCGCATATGCTGGTCGCGGGCACGACGGGTTCAGGCAAATCGGTGGCCATCAACGCGATGATCCTGTCGCTGCTCTTCAAGGCAAAACCGGAAGACGTGCGCCTGATCATGATCGATCCGAAGATGCTGGAATTGTCGGTGTATGAAGGCATTCCGCACTTGCTCGCGCCGGTCGTGACCGACATGAAGCTCGCCGCGAACGCGCTCAACTGGTGTGTTGGCGAGATGGAGAAGCGCTACAAGCTGATGTCGGCTGTGGGCGTGCGTAACCTGCAGGGCTTCAACCAGAAGATTCGCAACGCGGAAGCGGCCGGCAAGAAACTGACGAACCCGTTTTCGCTCACGCCGGATGCGCCCGAACCGCTCGCCAAGCTGCCGATGATCGTGGTCGTGATCGACGAACTCGCCGACTTGATGATGGTCGCGGGCAAGCAGATCGAGCAGTTGATCGCGCGCCTGGCGCAAAAGGCGCGGGCGGCGGGTATCCACTTGATCCTTGCGACGCAGCGGCCATCGGTGGATGTGATCACCGGCCTAATCAAGGCGAACATTCCGACGCGCGTGGCGTTCCAGGTTTCATCGAAGATCGATTCGCGCACGATCCTGGACCAGATGGGCGCGGAATCGCTGCTTGGCGCCGGCGACATGTTGTTCCTGCCGCCGGGCACCGGCTATCCGCAGCGCGTGCACGGCGCGTTCGTGGCCGATGAAGAAGTGCACAGCGTGGTCGAGTATCTGAAGCAGTTCGGCGAGCCGGAGTACGAGGAAGGGATCTTGTCGGGGCCGACGCCCGAAGGCGGCACGCCTGATTTGTTCGGCGAGACGCAGGACGCCGAAGCCGACCCGCTTTACGACGAAGCCGTCGCGTTCGTGTTGCGTACGCGCCGGGCATCGATTTCGTCGGTTCAGCGGCAGTTGCGGATTGGCTATAACCGTGCCGCGCGGCTCGTTGAACAGATGGAATCGGCGGGTCTCGTTTCGCCGATGGGATCCAACGGCAATCGCGAAGTGCTCGCGCCGAGCCAGCCGGAATGACGCATCACCACAAGCGCAAGCGCCTGAGCAGGAACAGCGTGACGGCCGCGCACCCCGCCATCACGCCCATCACGACCGCGAACGAATAGTGGTCGTGCGTGCCGGGCAAACCGGCGACGTTCATGCCGAAGATGCCCGAGACGAGCGTCGCGGGCATCAGCAACGCGGACATGATTGCGAGCCACAGCAGCTTGCGGTTGATGTCCTCGGACAGCAACGCCGCGATCTCGTCCTGCAGCAACTTCGCGCGTTCGTACTGCGCTTCAAGCCCCGCGGCGAGTCCGTTCAGAACCTGGATGGCCTGGATCAAGGTTTCCATCGAGCGCGGTTCGGCCCAGTCGAGCCGCCGCGTCACGAGTTGTGTGAGCGCGTTGCGTTCGGGATCGACAAACCGCTTCACCTCCACCAGCCGCCTTCGCACCGATCCCAGTTCCGCGCGCCAGTTCGAATGGCGGCCGTCGAGCACGCCCTCCTCCACGTCGTCGAGCCGATCACCGATTTCATCGATACGATCAGCAAACGTGTCGTTCAGCGCGCGGATCAAACCCGCGAAGAGATCGACCGTGTCGCGGAACATCGTGCCTTCAAGCACTGCATGGCGCAGCCGGTCAGTCGATTGCAGGGGCTGCGCGCGTACGGTGATCATGCGGTTTCTATCGACGTAAAAGCGCAGCGCGCCCGTTGCCCGGCGCGTGGCCTGCGCGTTCGGATCGGCGTCGGGCGTCTCCGCGACGCGCTCAAGATCCGCGACCACGCCGTACATGAAGGTCGATCCCATATGAACGCGCGGCCGCTTGTCCTCGCCGTTCAGGAATTCCCGCGCCACATCCGGCATGGCGGTGACGCCGGTGAGCCAGCTTTCGACGGTGTCGTCGTTGGCGCTCAGGTGCAGCCAGGTCGGGCCATCGCCGACGATCTCCCGGCGTGCTTCGTCCCAGGACAGGCGCAGCGCCTCGGCGCCGGAAAAGCGGAACGCGCAGATGAAGCCAGGCGGCGCCTTCGAGTCGTCGGGCGCTGCGGCATTGGGCCGGTCTGTTTCTTTGCTCGATGCTGTGATGATGTTCAACGGTCGATTCCTTGCATACCGGCAACTGGCGGGCACTGCGGGTTGAAAAACTCTTATTGTGCAAAATCCAGGCCGCGTGGATCGAAAGCGGCCTGGCACATCAATACGATCCAATTACGTTCGGAGATCGTCAGGAAGGCGAAACGAACTTGAAATCGACCGGCGAACCGATTTCGAGTTTCTTCGGATCCGATGCCAGTTCCCCCGTCTCCGGATTGCGCCTGAAGAAGTAGACGCTATCGCTGTCCTGGTTGCCGACGATCAGCCAACGGCCGGTCGGATCGATGGCGAATTCACGCGGCGTCTTGCCGAGCGTAGAACGCCGGCCAAGCAGTTTCAGATGACCATCGGCGGGATTGACGGCGTAGGTCAGGATCTCATTGACATCGCCACGATTGGTCGTGTACAGGAAGCGCCCGTCCGGCGACAAATGGATCGCGCCGCCGCCGATCTTTCCTTTGAAACCGGGCGTGGTCATGGCCAAGGTCTGCTTGAGCGTGAGCTTGCCGTCGTCGTAATCGTAGACCATCACCGACGCGTTCATCTCGGTCGTCACGTAAGCATGTTTGGCGGCTTCGTCGAAGATCATGTGGCGCGGTCCCGAACCCGGTTTTACCAGCGTGTAGCGCGATTCGGTCGGACCGAAGAGGCCACGTGTGCCGTCGGGGGTGTATCGGTACGAATACAGCTTGTCCGCGCCCAGGTCCTGCGCGAATAGATAGCGGCCGTCAGGCGAAAACACGGTGGAATGAACGTGCGAATTATCCTGACGTCCGGTCACGGGACCGCTGCCGTCGTGATGAACCGTGAGTACAGACGGCAGGACGCGTTCGCCCTCCAGCGGGAAAACGGCGAAGCTGCCGCCCGGGTTCGACGCCACCGAGTAGTTCGCCGTGAGCAGATACCTGCCGTCAGGGGACAACGCAAGGTACGCGGGATCGTTGCCATCGGACGAGACGCGGTTCACGAAGGTGAGCTGGCCGCTCGCCGGGTCAAACCGGAACGCACTGATGCCGCCGCGCTGCGATGCGGGACCGTTGTCGCCGGGCAATTCGTTGACTGCATAGACGTGCTGCCTGTCCTTGCTGACCACGAGATAAGAAGGATTCACCGCTTGCGTCGCGGAAAGACGCGTGATGGCGCCGCTGGCGGTATCGAACCGGTAGACATAGATACCCTCGCTCTTGCCGCTGCCCGTATAGGTGCCGACCAGCAGGTCATATACGCTGCTCTCGGCTGACCCGGCAGGATTCACGGACGGGTCGGACGCGCTCTGTGCGAACGCTGGGCCCGCTGCCAGGGACAGCCCTATCGTCACGCTCGCCGCGAAACTCTTGACCAGAACATTCATGTTGCGGCATGAAGTTTGCGTGGGGGCGCTACGCGGGGAAGAAGAAGTAAAAACGGAATGCATTGAAACCTCCTGATCGTTCGTTATTACGGCTTGTTTCAGGTTATGTGGCGCGTGATGCATGCCTTCGTCCAACCAATTACAACCAGCGTCTCAGTCAAATTTCTATCAAAACAAAGGAGCAATAATGGATATCCATCTGAGCCTCGGTCCGCTGGTCGCGCTCATCGCAGGCATTTTGATCCTGGTCGTACCGCGCCTGCTCAACTTTATTGTTGCAATCTATCTGATCATCATCGGGTTGATCGGCGTGTTCGGATTGAGCGCAACGCATTTTTGACAATGCTGCATGCCCCAGGCGCCGTCTTGCCGCAGGCCACCGCGTGAAGCATGGTGAGGTAAGACGGTACTTTGGGATTGAGGTTCCGGCGGGACGCGCGCAACGCCATGCGAGATCGTGCGTAACGGTCTCGCATCAGGTTGCGGCATTGAAATCAAGAACCTTGGGAGATGCGACCCAGGCTGTAATCACCCGTTGGCAAGCTGCTCGAGGCGCATGCGGCCCTGCAGCGAAAGGCCGCCGACAGCCAGCAAGCCGTTCGTTTCCCGATGCTGCGTGAAACAATCGCGTTCAATCAGGAACGTCGCCGCGACCTCCATCCCATTTCGCGAGAGGCCCAAATGTTTGTAATCGAGATCGATGAGCGTGGACGTATCGGCAATACGGCTCGCAGCAGACAGGATGGCGATGCAATCGGCTCTCAACGGATTCGGCATGGCTTTCACGTTCGATTTCCTCGAAGACGTCAGGCAAGCGTGGACGCGTCGTGCGATAAGAATCTGCATGCCGGTCGGAAGCTGGCATCGCTCAGGCGCGAACTTTCATTCTAGGCGTTCGTCCACTTTATTTTCAAGTTGAGCTTACATATTCCGTTCGACCGATCGCTTTGAAGTGAACACCAAACTCGCATGCCAACGCACGAAATACGAATGCACTTCATAATCGACCGCTCCAATCGCTTCATCGAAATCACTACCTGCCTATGCCCGCACTGATCGAAGACTACGCCCTGGTTGGCGACGGCCACACCGCCGCCTTGATCTCGAAAGAGGGATCTGTCGACTGGCTGTGCTGGCCGCGCTTCGATTCCGGCGCCTGTTTCGCCGCGCTACTGGGAACGGCCGAAAACGGCCGCTGGCTGATCACGCCTGACCTGCCCGAGGGCGCACCGCCTCCGGTCATCACGCGCAAATATCGCGGCGACACGCTGATCCTCGAAACCGATTTCGAAACGCCCGAGGGCCGGGTCTCGCTCATCGATTTCATGCCCGTTCGCGATGGCCTGTCCGACCTCGTGCGTATCGTCGTTGGCCGGCGCGGCACCGTGAAGATGAAGATGGAACTGGTGCTGCGCTTCGATTACGGCTCATCGATTCCCTGGGTCAGCCGCCTTCCGGACGACAGTGGCATTCGCGCCATCGCCGGTCCCGATTTGTGCGTGCTGCGCACGCCCATCGACCTGTCTGGCGAGAACATGCGCACGGTCGGGGAGTTCACGGTGAGCGAGGGTGAACGTGTGCCCTTCTCGCTCGTTTATTCGCAATCTCATTTGCGCCTGCCGCCCGCCCGCGATCCGCATACGCAGTTCGCACGCACCGAAAATTTCTGGCTCGAGTGGTCCGGCCGCAGCAACCTGGATGGCCGATGGGGTCCGGCGATCCGCCGCTCGCTGATCACGTTGAAGGCGCTCGCCTACGAGCCGACCGGCGGCATCGTCGCTGCACCTACCACGTCGCTGCCGGAGCAGCTTGGCGGAACCCGCAACTGGGATTATCGATACTGCTGGCTGCGCGACGCGACCATCACGCTCCTCGCGATGATGCGCAGCGGCTACTACGACGAAGCCCGCGCATGGCGCGCGTGGCTCGGCCGCGTGATGGCGGGTTCGCCGCAACAGATCCAGATCATGTACGGCATTGCCGGCGAACGGCGCCTGCCCGAATGGGAAGTCGACTGGCTGCCGGGTTACGAGGATTCGAAGCCCGTGCGCGTCGGCAATGGCGCCGTCGACCAGTTGCAACTCGATGTCTACGGCGAAGTCATGAACGCGCTGCACCTCGCACGGGTGGGCGGCCTGCAAAGCGACGACACCGTCTGGTCCATCCAGCGCGCCATGCTCGATCACCTGGATACGGTCTGGCAGGAACCCGACGAAGGCATCTGGGAAACGCGCGGCGGCCGCCAGCAGTTCACATTTTCGAAGGTCATGGCCTGGGTTGCGTACGACCGCGCGATCAAATCGGCGGAACAGTTCGGCCTGGAAGGTCCGCTCGAACATTGGCGCAACCAGCGCTCGGTCATCCACGCCGACGTTTGCTCGAAGAGCTGGAATGCATCGATGAATTCGTTCGTCCAGACATACGGCGGCGACGACCTCGATGCGAGCCTGCTGCTGATTCCGCTGCTCGGTTTCCTGCCGCCGGAAGACCCGCGCGTGATCTCGACGCTCGATGCCATTGAACGCGACCTGACGCACGACGGCCTGGTGAAGCGCTATCACACGGCCGAAGTGCAGGATGGCTTGCCTCCTGGCGAAGGGACGTTTCTCGCGTGCAGCTTCTGGCTCGTCGATAACCTCGCGCTCCAGGGCCGCCTGGAGGAAGCGTTCGCCATGTTCGAGCGGCTGGTGGGACTCGCCAACGACGTCGGCTTGCTTGCCGAGGAATACGACACGGTCGCGAAACGTCAGGTCGGTAACTTCCCGCAGGCGTTTTCGCACGTGGCGCTCGTGCACACGGGAATGAACCTGATGAAACACGAGCAAGGCATGGCCAAGGCGACCGGCCAACCAGCGCAGCGTCAGGACAAACCCTCGGAAGCCGTGAGCACAAACGAAAGCGATTCGTAATATTCAGTCAAAAGTTGACGAGTTTTGCGTGAAAACCAGCGTTTTACTGAGGTAAACGACACGTATGCTGCGTTGCACAAAACGGTGTTCTTGGCTATGATCGGAGAAGGTTTCCGACCGGTCGTTCGGCGAAACAATGCATCCGAAGCCAAACCCCGGCCCCGCCGTTCACCACAGGCGCAGCCGGTTTTACACGGGTAAAACATGCTCTATCAACTTCACGAATTCCAGCGGGCCATGTTGAGTCCGCTTACAGCATGGGCGGAAGCGGCGTCGAAGTCGTTCACCAATCCGTCCAGTCCGCTTTCGTATGTTCCCGGTTCCACGCGTCTCGCGGCCGGCTACGAGCTGCTGTATCGGCTGGGCAAGGATTACGAGAAGCCTGAATTCGAGCTGCATCAGATCGAGAAGAATGGCCACGCCATTCCTATCGTCGAGCAGATCGTGATCGAGAAGCCGTTCTGCCGGCTGATCCGCTTCAAGCGTTTTTCCGACGACAGCGCGACCGTCACGGACCTCAAGACCGAACCTATCGTGCTGGTGTGCGCGCCGCTTTCGGGCCACCACGCCACGCTTTTGCGCGATACCGTCAAAACGCTGCTGCAGGACCACAAGGTCTACCTGACCGACTGGCTCGACGCGCGCATGGTCCCGCTCGAAGACGGGTCGTTCCATCTCGACGACTACGTGGAATACATCCAGGAATTCATCCGCCACATCGGCGCGAAGGACCTGCACGTGATCTCGGTGTGCCAGCCGACCGTGCCGGTGCTCGCCGCCATATCGTTGATGGCAAGCCGCGGTGAAGACACGCCACGGACCATGACGATGATGGGTGGTCCTATCGATGCACGGCGCAGCCCGACTTCCGTGAACTCGCTTGCAAGCGAACATTCCTACGAATGGTTCGAGAACAACGTGATCCACACGGTCCCGGCGAACTATCCGGGCGTGGGCCGCAAGGTCTATCCGGGCTTCCTGCAGCACGCGGGTTTTGTCGCGATGAACCCCGAGCGCCACGTGACCGC
The DNA here is from genome assembly GCF_053574605.1 of Caballeronia sp. M23-90. NCBI lineage: Bacteria > Pseudomonadati > Pseudomonadota > Betaproteobacteria > Burkholderiales > Burkholderiaceae > Caballeronia > Caballeronia sp. M23-90. The sequence goes on from NZ_JBSIPA010000232.1 coordinate 7,971, forward strand.
GCACTGGGACTTCTATCAGAACCTCATGCGTGGCGACGACGAAGATGCAGAGCAGCATCGCCGTTTCTACGACGAATACAACGCCGTGCTCGACATGGACGCGGATTATTACCTCGATACCATTCGCATCGTCTTCCAGGATTTCCAGCTGGCCGAAGGCACGTGGGACGTGAACGGCGAGCGTGTACGTCCGCAGGACATCAAGCAGACGGCGCTCTTGACCATTGAAGGCGAGCTCGACGACATCTCCGGTAGCGGCCAGACACGCGCTGCTCACGACCTGTGCACCGGCATTCCTGCGAAGAACAAGCGCCACTACACCGCCGAAAAAGCCGGACACTACGGCATTTTCTCGGGCCGCCGCTGGCGCACGATGGTGTACCCGCAACTGCGTGAATTCATTCTCTCGCACGACAAGGCGCCGAAGAAGGAAGCAGTTCCCGCCTGAGTCTGGATCGGTCGGATCAGCATGACACCGCACGCCGCGTCCTTACGCGGCGTGTTTCATTGCGGGCATGACCCCTTCAGTGAGGCGTGCCGAGTCGGATGCATGAGTTCTTGCGCAGTTGCGTGGGTCAGCGCCGCATCAGGTAGGCGAGCAGCAACTCCGTATTCATCTTGATGATTTCATCGCGTTCCGCGTCAGCGCTGAAATCGAGCCCGAACGTGGCTTCCAGCGTGAACCGGTTGGATACGATGTAATACCCGAGCCCGGACAAGGTGATGTAGAAGCGCAAGGGGTCCACGTTATTGCGAAACAATCCGGCTTGTTGACCACGTTCCAGTATCTTCGCGAGCTTCGCGACCACGGGCGAGATGAGCTCGCGGATACGCGTGGAGCCCTTTATATAACGTGCTTCATGGAGGTTCTCGTTATTCACCAGCCGTAATAGCTCGGGGTGCTCACGATAGTAATTCCAGATGAAATGCGCGAGCTGCGTAACGGCTTCGACCGGCGCCACGCCCTCCAGATCGAGCGATTTTTCCGCATCGGTGAGCGCCGTGAACGCGTGTTCCAGGACGGCGGTGAACAACTGCTCCTTGCTGCCGAAATAGTAGTAGAGCATTCGCTCATTCGTTTCGGCGCGGCGGGCTATCTGGTCCACACGCGCCCCGAACAAGCCTCCCGCCGCGAACTCCTCGGCGGCGGCAAGCAGGATTCTGCGGCGCGTGCCCTCAGGATCTCTTTTGATTTTTGGCTGGTTCATGGTGGCTTCATGATCGACAAACCGCGTTTTGAGAGTAGCGTCATGCATTCCTGTGTCCTAAAGAAGCATGCGATGGATCGGTTGCGCCAACGTGATTGGGAATACCGTCCTGCAGTCAATCTAAAGCGATTTGATTATGTGCACATCGTTGGCCCGTTGGCAATTGGGATTGATTGGGAACAGCTTGAAATTCGGCGATAATGCCGCCTCGGGCACAACGCATCGAAACCAGGCCGAATGCCCCGAACGCACAAATGCGATATCAAAACGAGCGCGAGCATAAGCGCTTGAACATATCCCCACAAGTGGTCGTCGGTTTTAGCCGTTTGATCGCTTGAATGCGAATCGTCTGCAGTGTCAGGATGCCTCCCGCATCTTGACCTGTTCGCTTCGTGTCCATCTGATTCATGCGGCCGGCGCCGCCATACCCCAGCCGTTAATGTGACAGCAGTGATTGCAACTTTCCCCACGACCCTTGCTAGCCAGATTGAAGACCTGCTGCCGCAGACGCAGTGCACAAAATGCGGCTACCCCGCGTGCCGGCCGTACGCCGAGGCCATCGCGGCAGGTCAGGCGAGCTATAACCAATGCCCGCCCGGTGGCGAGGAAGGCGTGGCGCGGCTTGCCCGCCTGCTTGGCAAGCCCGTCATTGCGCTGAATCCGGAGAACGGTGTTGAACGGCCGCGGCCGCTTGCTATCATCGACGAAAACCTGTGTATCGGCTGTACGTTGTGCCTGCAAGCGTGCCCGGTGGACGCCATCGTTGGCGCGGCCAAGCAGATGCACACGGTGATCCCCGAGCTTTGTACCGGCTGCGTCCATGCGTCCCAGCCGGTCTTGTCGTCGGTGACTGGAATCATGGCGATGCAATCGACGGGGCAGGGCGGCACGCACAGGTCGCAGCCGGTA
>NZ_JBSIPA010000233.1:0-10082 GCF_053574605.1 Caballeronia sp. M23-90
TTGGATGCGGCTGCGGCCGCGCTCGATCAGGCCGATGCCATGCTCGTGCTCGGCTCGTCGCTGATGGTGTATTCGGGTTTTCGGTTTTGCGAATGGGCGGCGCGTGCCGGCAAGCCCATCGCGGCGGTCAATCTGGGGCACACCCGGGCGGATGCGCTCCTGCAGTTCAAGGTCGAAGCCCAATGTGGGCCGGTGCTGTCCGGCCTGGCCGATGCGCTCGAAGGCAACCGGTAATCAGTTGCCCTGTTCCTGCTCGCGCCGGATGCGCGCTTCTTCTTCAAGCCGGATGTCCTCGATCTCCTGCATCACGGCTTCGAGATCGACCGGGGTTGTATCGGCTTCGACGTGGCCTGTGAGCTTCGTATCCACGGTGAGCAGTCCCGCTTCGTAGAGCGTCCACATTTCCTTGCCGTAGTTCGACTTGAGCAATTCCGGCGCGAACTGGCCGAAGTAGGTCGCGAGGTTGTCCACGTCACGCTGCAGCATGGCGGACGCTTCGTTGTTCCCGGCGGCGTCGACGGCCTGCGGCAAGTCGATGATCACCGGACCGTCCGATGCAAGCAGGATGTTGTACTCGGACAAGTCGCCGTGAATCATGCCCGCACACAGCATGCGCACCACTTCACGCAGCAGCGCGGCGTGCAATTCGAGCGCGCGGTCGTGACTCATGTCCACGTCGTTCAGTCGCGGCGCGACGTCGCCTTGCGCGTCCACCACGAGTTCCATCAGCAACACGCCGTCGGTGCATATGTACGGCTGCGGTACACGAACGCCGGCATTCGCCAGCCGGAACAGCGCATCGACTTCGGCGTTCTGCCACGCCTCTTCCTGCATTTGCCGGCCGTAGCGCGTGCCTTTTTCCATCGCACGCGCTTGCCGGCTGTTCTTCACCGTGCGTCCCTCGCGATACGACGCCGCCTGACGGAAGCTGCGCTGCTTCGCGTCCTTATAGACCTTCGCGCAACGGGTGGAATCGCCGCTTCGTACCACATATACGGTCGCTTCCTTGCCGCTCATCAGCTGGCCGATGACCTCGTCGATCAGCCCTTCTTCCAGCAATGGCAGCAGTCTTTTTGGTGTTTTCATGAGGCCGCCGCACAGGAAAGGACTTCGCGGGAATCGCGAAGAGGGCGGAAGGCAGGGAGGCAGGAAATTGGAATCATGGCGGATTATAAAGGCAACGCGGACAAGCACGGGCAGAACGGGCGGCGTCCGGCAAGGGCTCCGGTTTGCGGAAAACGCGTTTTGACTCGGTGAGGCTGGAGCGAATCTTCGGACATGCGTTGAAAAGAGCCTGATCGGTTCAATGGCAGACATCGAGGCTATCAGTAAAACCAACGCTCAAGTTCTGAATAAGCCGTCCGTTAATCAGGATTGGCAGTATGCAAAGTTTCGGACGAGATTTTTACGAGGACTTTGAGCCATGGGTTTATATCCGGGCGGTGGACGCGTAGACGTAGCGAATTGAAAGCGCTTGTTTGTAGTGCGGAGCCAGCGGACCAACGCACGGCACTGTAACGGCAGAAACGGTTCACTTCTGAAACACCCTGTTATTATCATATAGTATGAATATTCAGCGCATTGATATTGGAGAGATTGACCATTCCGTTTAAGGCGCGTGGCATTTGATCAAAATAATCTGATGATTATGTAATTACCGATTTTTAGGTCGCGTTACAAATTGTTACGTCGATATTACTGGTTTAAAACGTTTCGTCTATGTAACATCATTTCGGATTTCAGCGTGCGTGGCGGTTGCAATTAAGCGATTCCGTTTTGCGATACGCCATCGCTGCGAGCCTTTTCTCCAAATTCAATCCTTCGCCGAGTTCCCTTGTTGGGCGCTTGGGGGCACTGCTGTGCCCGATCCCGGCTTCACCGCTACGACCAGGCGATCATCGAATGAAAACGAACGCGCTACTCAGCTATTCAATTTATTCAGTTCTGCTGTCGTTGGCCGCATGCGGCGGCGGAGGAGGCGGCGGTTCCAGCAACGCCGCCAGCGGTGGCGGCGCGGCTGCCGCTGCAAGCGGGAACGGTTCAGTCACCGCTTCCGGCACGTCCGCACCGGCTTCGGATAACCCGGCAAGCGGCCCTGCAGGGACAACCGGCAACGCGGGTGTAGTCGCCGGCGCGACCCCCGCAGTGGTCTCGCCATCGGTGGTGTCCAACGCGGCCTTGGTAATGACGTGCGCGGCGCCGGTCACGAGCGCGGCGTCATCGGGCGGCGGATTGATCGCAGTCGACACCCCCAGCGCCGATGGCACACGCATGTTCGCATCCGGTTCGACCTTCCAGCTCGCGATCGCGGCAAACCCTCCGGGTGCCGACACGCTTGCATGGACCGTCAACGATGCGCTCGGCAAGACCGTGGCGAGCGGCAACTTCGCGGCGCCATCGGGCGGCAGCACGACGACGCTCAATTGCACGTCGACAGTGGCGGGTTACTTCGCGGTATCGGCGACGCTTGCAAAAGCGGGTGGCAGCATCCCGACGGCAGGCACGCGCCCGACCGGTTTCGCAACCTTCGGTGTTCTGCCCGATGTCACTCCGAGCCTGCCGGCGCCCACCTATGCGCATCAGGAGCAGCACCGGTTCGGCATGCAGGGTTTCAACGGCTGGACAGCGATGCTGGGCGCGCTCGGAATCAGCTCGACAATCGATGACCGCCAGCTGTCCAGCACGGAGCCGAATGGCCCCAACAGCTTCGCCGCGGCGGCCACGACGACCGATACCGGTTATTCAAGCGGCCAGATCATGCGGCTCGTGCGCCTGGACGGCATCCCGGCATGGGCCAGCCCGACCGGCGCGTTCAACGACAGCGCGTACTTGCCGAAGGATCAGGCAGGGTATCAGTCTTATCTGAACCAGGTTGGTTCGGAAACCGAAGCAATGCGCAGAAAGTACTTCCCGGCGATGACCAGCAACTACTATCAGGTCACGTGGGAGCCGGACCAGACATGGCTGGGGTCGAGCGCGGATTTCGTGACGCTCTACAAGCTTGCCTACACGGGCCTTCATGCAAGGGACCCCAACGCGGTCGTGATGGGACCGACAGGCGCGTTTCCATCGCTGACCACGAATCGGCTCAAAGCCATGGCGCCGCTCGGTCTTGCGCAGTATCTGGACGGCATCGCGACCCACGGGTATTACGATGCCGGCACATCGCCGTCGCATCCGCCGGAGCGTCTTGCCACCGATCCCGATCCGGCCAATGCCGCCAATGCGCTGATGAACGAGATGCGTAACTTGCGTCAGGAGATGCAGGCGGATTATCGGCCGGGCATGAAGCTGTTTGCCACTGAAACGGGTATCAGCTACGACCTCGGGACGTCGTACGGACCTGACTATCCGACATCGAACGTGCTGTTTGCGCAGGGCGCGATTGTCGCGCGCACCCACATCATCCTGCTGGGTGAAGGCGCGGATCAGACCTATGTGTTCTACGGTGCGGACTATCCGGGGGAGACCGGTTACGGCACGTTCTTCGATTTATCGAACGCACAGGGATCGTTTGGCGCTAGCAACGTCAGTCCAAAGCCCGCGGCGCTGGCGGTCGCGGCGATGACACGCGTGCTCGACGGGACGATCACGCTCGGTCCCGTGAGCGGTACGCCTTCGGGCGTCTACGCCTATGCGTTCGAGCAGCGCGGGACGGGCAATGCGGTGACGGCCTTGTGGACCCACAACAATGCGGTCTGGAGTGCAAGCGGCGGCTTTAGCCAAACCTATAGCGTGGGCTATACGCTCGCGGTCGATGCCCCGGGCACGAGCGGTACGGTTCAGGTGCTGGACTGGATGGGCAATGCTTCGAGCGTTGCCTATGGCAACGGTGTGGTGTCATTGAATTTGACCGAAGCACCGTTGTACGTGGTGGCGAAGAACGCCGGCGTGGCCAAGGCGAACGCGACGTTGCCCGTGGGTTACACCGGCGCGTGACGGAGCAGGCGTAACGCGTGTGGTGAATCGACATATAAGCAAGGCGTCGGAGATCGGGCGACCGCGGGCGTAATGCCTCAAAGCGGGTTAGCGGCTAACGCTGTGCTCGCCTGTGTCCGTCTGTTGCTTTAAATCCCAGATTACCCGACGGTCACGCCGGGCGCCCATTTTCAGATGAGCGCGCGGAAAAGTGCGTTAGCGTGAGGTGTCTCAACAACGAGATTCGACTAAGTTAAAAGCGCGGCATCGCAAGCAAGTGACGCACTCGCCAAAACAATCCCGGAAGCGCCACACCAAAAACTCCTTGCAGCGCCCCCGGCGACACCCTTAACTCCCCAGCGCAGGATCCGTCATGCTGCTCTTGCCGGTCTCCACATGCCCGGCAAATCGCCGCACGAACGAGCTGTCCGTATCGATGGTAATCGTCACGTCATACCACCCGAACGCTTCACGCAGATCCAGATAAACCGTCTCCGTCCCGCCGCCGCGAATCGACTGCTTGATCGTGGCGCCGGTTTCATAAGCGCTGGTGATCGTAAAGTTGCATTTCCCGGTTCCGAGATTCTTCAGGCGCAGTTGAAGGTTGCCATTCGCGACATCGTAGCCTTCGACCACTTCGGCGATCGCCTGATTGTCACTCCACCAATGCTGCTCCACAGCCTTGCCGGCAAAGCGCCGCAAGAAACCATTGGGACCGTGGATCACGTAGTCGTATGCGTTGGAAGCCGCCAGCGGCAAATCATCACGCAGACGCTTTCCGGCTTCGACCGTATAGCAGCTTGGCGCTGTCGTGGTGTTCGCGGTGAAAACCAAAAACGTCGCGCCCACGCTGCCCGTGTTGATAAAATCGAACGTGACGCCGTTGGTGGTGCCTGCATGCGCGTGAACGAACAACTCATAAGGCAGCGCACGCGCCTGACGTACACCGGCTTCCTGTTTCGGTACGGCCTGGATGGCGGGCGGCACCGGAACATAGTCGGGATGACGAATTTTCTGAACCGGGGCGTAACCGCTTGTATCGGGCAACGTCGGCAGGGTTGCGTTCGGGTTCTTGAAGTTGAACGCGGATGTCAGGTCACCGCAGATCGCCCGGCGCCATGGCGTGATGTTCGATTCGATGACATTCAGACGCGAACCAAAACGCTTCTCGATGAATTGAATCACGGACGTATGATCGAAGACCTCCGAGCACACGAAACCGCCTTTTGACCAAGGCGAAACGACCAGCATCGGCACCCGCGTCCCCAGGCCGTATGCACCGCTCTGGTAGGTCGAGCTGCCCGGGAAGATCTCGTTGACGATACTGACCGTGGACTTGCCGTCGGACGCAGACGCGGGCGGAAACGGCGGCACGACGTGATCGAAGAAACCATCGTTCTCGTCATAGTTGATCAGCAAGACCGTCTTGCTCCAGACCGCCGGATTCGACGTGAGAATCTGCAGCACCTGGTCGACGTACCACGCGCCATAGTTCGCCGGCCAGTTCGGATGTTCCGAGAACGCTTCGGGCGCAACGATCCACGAAACCTGCGGCAACGCGTTGTTCTGGACATCGCGCTTGAGGATATCGAAGTATCCGTCGCCTGCTTGGGCGTTCGTGCCCGTACGCGCCTTCTGATACAGCGCGCTACCCGGCTGCGCGTTGCGATACTGGTTCAGGTAAAGCAGTGCGTTGTCGCCATAGTTGCCAATGTACGGGTCGTTGGTCCAGCCCCACGAACCGTTGGCGTCGAGTCCCGTGCCCGCGTCCTGATAGATCTTCCACGAGATGTTTGCCTTCTCCAGCACCTCCGGATACGACCCCCAGCTATAGCCGACTTCCGCATTGTCGATGACCGGTCCGCCGCCGTTGCCGTCGTTGCCGACCCAGCCGGTCCACATGTAATAGCGATTCGGATCGGTCGATGAATTGATCGAGCAGTGGTATGCATCGCAGATCGTGAAGGCATCGGCGAGCTGGTAGTGAAATGGAATGTCCTCGCGCGTCAGATACGCCATGGTCGTCGTGCCCTTGTAGGGCACCCATTGGTCGTAGCGGCCGTCGTTGTAGGCGCCTTTGCCCGACTTCCAGTCATGCGGCAAGTCCTGGATGAACTGGTTGCCGAGATCCGGCGCGCTGGGACGGAAGGGCAGTACTTCGCCGAGGCCTGCAGCCAGCGGCTGATTGAACACCGGCTTGCCGTTGGGCAGCGTGACGGCGCGTGTATCGCCGAACCCGCGTACGCCTTGCAGCGTGCCGAAGTAATGATCGAATGAACGATTTTCCTGCATCAGCACGACGATGTGCTCGACGTCCTGGATGCTGCCGTGCACATTGTTGGCGGGGATGGCGAGTGCGTTGCGAATGCCTGCGGGCACGACGCCCATTGCAGTGGCGGAACCGGCGGCCTGAACAGCGGCCCTGAGGAAGTCACGTCGGCTTTTTAAGGTCATGGGTTTTTATCAGTCGGGGTGGGGGAGAGAGTGGTAATTGCAGGTCGTACATCGAAATCACTCCGCCTCGTGAATCACGGGAGGCAGCAGGGGGTCGGACGCAGGCGAGGCGGGTGATTCTTTCGGCGGGCCAAGGCTCGACACAGCCGTGGAAGGCTGCGTCTGCTGCAATGCCCAGTTCTGGATGTCCGATGAACTTGCCGGGAGCGGCGCGGCAGTATCGGTTTGCGGTAAGGAGGATGGAGCGGCCGACGATGGCGCGTCGTGATCGCCACAGGCGACGAGCATCGGGCAACCAAGCATCGCGCACAGCATCCAGGCGACGGTGACGGATCTCTTGAACACAAGCGTCCTCTGGACGGAAGGCAAACGTTGTCATGCGCGAACGCTTTGCGAGGGCATTGCACGGCATGACACCAAATGAACTAGCGAGAGGATAGAAATTACACGTGTAGGAATTATTAAATAAAGGAAATAATCGAGCGACGTAAAGACAACGTAATGCAGTAGTCGGCTTAAAGAAGGGTTGGAGCGTCGTCATGCTGCACGTCCCGGGAACAACGATTGCGCAAGTCTTCTGCATTAATTGACTAGTTAGTCCCGAGAAATCCACCGGAACGCCCCACATGTCCACGCCACTCAGCATCCGCCCTTTGCTGTTCGATTCCACTTTCGAGCAGATCCCCGCCGACGAAGCCGAGACAATGCAGGACCTCGTCAAGACACTGCGAGGCATCATTGAAACCACTTCCGCCGACTATGGTCATGCCGTGCGCAGCGTCCACGCAAAAAGTCACGGCTTGCTGCAAGGCGAGCTGACCGTGCCGGAAGGTTTGCCGCTCGAGCTCGCACAAGGCGCGTTTGCCAAGCCCGGAACGCTCCCTGTCGTCATGCGGTTTTCGACTAACCCCGGCGATATCCTCGATGACAAGGTTTCCACGCCGCGTGGCCTCGCGTTGAAAATCATCGGCGTGCAAGGAGAGCGTTTGCCCGGCGCCGAAGGCCAGGTGACGCAGGACTTCGTGATGCAGAACGCGCTTGCGTTTACCGCCGCGACGCCGAAGGCGTTTCTCACCACGCTCAAGGCGCTGGCGAAGACAACCGATAAAGCGCCTGGCCTTAAGCAGGCGTTATCGGCGGTGTTGCGCGGCACCGAGTCCGCTGTCGAGGCACTGGGCGGCGAGAGCGGCACGCTGAAGAGCCTCGGCGGGCACCCGAAAACAAACCTGCTTGGCGAGACCTACTCCACGGTCGTGCCGGTCCTGTACGGCTCGTACTACGGGAAGGTTGCGATCGTGCCGGTATCGCCGGAACTCGTCGCGCTGAAAGATGCGCCTGTGGATCTCGACGACAAACCCAATGGCCTGCGCGAAGCGGTCAATGAATTTTTCGCGACCACCGGCGGCGAGTGGGAAGTGCGGGTGCAACTCGCGACCGACATAGAGAAGATGCCGGTTGAAGATGCATCGAAGAAATGGTCGGAGGAAGACAGTCCGTTCGTCACGGTCGCGCGCATCCGGGTGGTCTCTCAGCCGGCATGGACCGATGCGCGTTCGGTAGCGGTAGATGACGGCCTCGCCTTCAGCCCGTGGCATGGCCTGAGTGCGCATCGGCCAATTGGCGGGGTGCAGCGCTCGCGCAAACCCGCCTATGAAATGTCCTCGGGATTCCGGGCCCAGTTCAACGGCTGCCCCATGCACGAGCCTGAGTCACTGGACCGCTTGCCCGACTGATCATCGGCGTTGAAATCCAACGCCCGGTCCGCGGAATGCGGACCGGGCGTTTCTTATTCAGCGCGTTCGCAAAAACTGATGCGATTGCCGAACGGATCGGACACTGAGAGCACGCGACCCCATGGCATGGTCTCGACGCCCGGCCGCGCATGCCGGTAGTTCTTTTGCGTCAACTCGGCATGCCATTCATCGATACCTTTCATGGGGACGAACAGTGCGGAGCCCGGCGTGGCATCGCCGAAATGTTCGCTCAGATGCAGCGTCATTGCATCGCGCGAAATCTGTGCGTAAAGCGGTGCGTCTTCCGAAAACCGGTGTTCCCATTCCCATTTGAAGCCAAGGAAATCGACGTAAAACTCCCTGGCTTTATCGATAGAAAAAATTCGGAAGATAGGGATGGCGGGCGACAGTTTCAAAGCGAGCTCCAACGCGTTTCAGGACACTCGATCTTGCCGCATAAGCACGCCCTTGCCCACCCGCGCGAACCGTCGAACGTTTGCTCACCAAGGCCGGTACGTGGGGGCGCATATATATGAAGAATTCGTTAAAGCTTCTCCCTTACATGCCGTAAAAACGTTGTCAGCGGCAGCTTGCAAACACCGCGACAACTCCGCACCGGGGCCTTGGTCAGACACAGGCGAACGCGGACGTGACCATAAAACAATGCTGCGGGCAGAGAGCACGGGAGAACATATGGCAATCGACACGGCGCAGCAGGTCATGCAGCTTGGCGACTATGCGAAGCGGCTCAGCGCGGCGCGCGATCGGAGCTACGCACTCGCACGCGAGGTCGAGCGCTCGCGAGGCGTGCTGGACTTCATGGCGCACGATCCGGCGAGTGACCCGTCTTTATGCGAATACGCGACAAAGGCGCTCGAGCTGCTGTGCGAAAACCTCGTGCGTTTATGCGCGCTGACCGACGAGGCGTCGGCGAACGCCGAAGCGCTTGCAAGTCTGCCTCTGAAGTATTTTTCAAACGAGACGGGCACCGCTGGCGAACTGGATGCCGCGGTGGCGTCGCTTGTCGAGGCCACGACCACGGCGGAAACCGAACTCGTCGAACTTGCACAGGTAGTGGCAGAAGCGTGCGAGGCGGTCGACGAGATGCGCCGGCCAGAACAAATCGGGTAAACCCCGAAGATCGTAATTTTGACGCGGTAGTATTCGGGTATACGCGAAACGCCTTGCGTTTCGTGCGCGTCCCGTGGCAAGACGTTCGCCGGCGATCCCGGCTGACTCTCTTGCCCGACGCAAACAGGAGAGTCCGCTGCGGCGGACTCGTCGTATCGGAAGCGGTCACAAGCCGTTACCGGCACTTGCCCCGGGTATTACACATGTCCATCGCTTCCATTGCGCAGGTTTTTCATCGTGCGCATCGCTTCCAGCCTGCTGCCGGCGCGTCTTGTGCCGCTGTTGCTCCCGTTTCCTCATCACGCCTGCTGTCCCTCCTGCTTGGCTCCGATCCCGGACTGTTGCGCTTTCATACCGCGTTGCGCAGCGCGTTTGCGTGTTTGCTGACCGGGTTTGTGACGATCGGCTGGACCGTCGCGACGCATCGGCCGCCGACGCTCGCCGCATTTGCATTGTTGTTCGCGATGATCGCACCGCTGTTTCTGCGCGATGCCGGATGGCGCGGCTGGTTGCGTTCCCTTGCAGCGATCTACGGCGCGGGATGCGCGAGTTTCGTGGCCGCCACTGCGCTTGCCCCTTGGCCGCTTGCCGCCGATGCCGCCTTTCTCGCCGTGCTCTTCACCGGCATGCTGGTACAGGCGTGCGGGCCGCGCGCGCTCGGTAGTGCAATGACCGCTGTCGTCGCGTTCTATCTCGGGCTTTATCTGCATCCGACGTTTGCGCATGCGTGCATGACGCTGGCGTTATCGACCGCAGGCGTCGCCATTGTCGTGCTCACCGGGCGCGTACTCGTACCCACGCATCCGCGCGCCACCCTGCAGCGCGCACTGAGCACGGTTGCGCAGA
>NZ_JBSIPA010000234.1:0-10019 GCF_053574605.1 Caballeronia sp. M23-90
GAGATCGCGTTGGCGACCGCGAACGACGTGATCACCCACGTGCCCTGGTCCGACGATACCCCGAGGTCACCGGATATCGACGGAATGGAGACGTTTGCGATCGATGTATCGAGCACGTTCATGAACAGCACGATCGACGTCATGAACAAGCGCACTTGCCCGAAGCGCTGGGTGAGCCAGCCGGTGAGCGGCACGGAGATCGCGTTGGCGACCGCGAACGACGTGATCACCCACGTGCCCTGGTCCGACGATACCCCGAGGTCACCGGATATCGACGGAATGGAGACGTTTGCGATCGATGTATCGAGCACGTTCATGAACACCGCGAGCGACACCGCGATCGTCCCGATCACGAGTTTCGCACCTTGCAGCGGCGGATGAACGGCGTTGGGTTGAGACATAAGAACGGTTCCGGAAAACTTTGAAGAGCGCTTACATCAGCTTCGCGAGGTCTTGCCTGGTCGCGGGCTGAACGTTTTCCTTCGATGTCTTCTGCGAACCGCCGCCCGTTCCCGGACCCGACGTGCCTTCGTTCGCCGCGATGATGCGCGCGATTTCAGCGTCGGCCTGATCGCCGTACTTGGCGAACACATCGGTCTGGTACACGGTGTTCGGCGCCGTGCCAAGCTGGCCACCGTTCTCGTCCTTGATCGTCACGTCCACGTTCATCGACAAACCGATGCGCAGCGGATGCTTTTCAAGTTCCTGCGGGTCGAGCGCGATACGGACCGGCAGGCGCTGCACGACCTTGATCCAGTTGCCAGTCGCGTTTTGCGCCGGCAAGAGCGAGAATGCGGAGCCCGTTCCGGCGGAGAAGCCGATCACCTTGCCGTGAAACACGACGCCTGATCCGTACACGTCAGCCGTGAGTTCAACCGGCTGGCCGATGCGCATATGCGTGAGCTGCACTTCCTTGAAATTGGCATCGATCCATACGCCGTTCAGCGGCACGATCGCCATCAGCGGATTGCCCGGCGACACGCGCTGGCCGACCTGCACCGAACGCTTCGCGACATAACCCGTCACCGGCGCGGGCATGGTGTTGCGCGCAAAGTTGATGTACGAATCGCGGACCTTGGCGGCGGCCGACAGCACATTCGGATGATTTGCGATGGTCGTGTTCGAAGTCAGCGAACGGTTCGCCTGCAACTCCTGCTGCGCCGCATTCAGCGAAGCCTGCGCGCCGCGCACAGCGTCACGCGCGTGGGAGATCTCCTCGCCCGAGATCGCGCCGGTCTGCGCAATCGTCAAGCGGCGGCGCAGGTCATCCTGGGCACGCGACAAATCCGACTGACGCAGCGCGACTTGCGCCTGGTATTGATTGTCGTTGACGAACAGCGTGCGGACCTGGCGCACCGTCTGCGCAAGATTCGCTTCGGCCTGATCGAGCGCGACTTTCGAATCCGCCGGATCGAGTACGACGAGCGGATCGCCCATCTTCACGGTTTGCGTGTCGTCGGCATTCACCGAGATCACCGTGCCGACCACTTGCGGCGTGATCTGGACGATGTTGCCGTTGACATAAGCGTCGTCGGTGCTTTCGTGAAAACGCGCGACGAGGAAGTAGTACAGCCCGTATGCAACGGCTGCGATGATCACGACCAGCACGATCAGCGACATCAGCACGCGGCGCTTGGTGTTGCTGGTTTTAGGCGCCGGTGCTGCTGCGGCGTTTTGTTGAGAGTCGCTCATGAATAGCTCCGTATTCCCTGTCTCGAGTTGCTGCTAATCGATTCGATTTGATTTGGTTCAGTCTGCGGTCTTCGCCGCGACCGATGCGGTTTTCGACGTTTGCCCGTCGATGGCAAGGTTGGTGTCGGCGGCATCGAAACCTCCGCCCAGCGCCTTGATCAGGCCGATCTGGAGATCGCGGCGCCTCATCCGCAGGTTCGTCACGGTTTGCTCGTTCGACAACCGGTTCTGGTCGGCGGTGAGCACCTGCAGTTGTGGCGACAAGCCAGCCTTGTACCGGATCACGGCGAGCTGGTAGGCGTGCGTGGAGGCGTCGAGGGCGCGCGTGGCATCGCTCGTTTGCTGATCGACCGAGCGAATCGATGCGATCTGCGTCGCCACATCGTTCAGCGCATTGATCAGCGTCTGGTTGTAGTTCGCGACGTCGAGATCGAAGTCCGCGTATCGGCCCTTCAACTGCGCGCGCAGTGCGCCGGCATCGAAGATCGGCAAATGGATGGCCGGCCCGGCGTTGAACTGACGGCTGCTCGAAGTGAAGAACCGGCCCCAGCCGAAGGCATCGAAGCCCGCTGCCACCGAGAGATTGATGTCGGGGAAAAACTCGGCCTTGGCTTCCTTTACATCCGATGTCGCCGCTTCCACCTGCCAGCGCGCCGCGACAATATCCGGCCGGCGCGCGATCAGGTCGGCCGGCACGTTGTCCGGCAGCGCGACTTCGATCTTCGAGTTCAGCACCGGGCTCGCAATTTTCAAGCCGCGATCCGGGCCCTGGCCGAGCAGCGCGCCGAGCTGATAGCGCGTGGTCGTGATCTGGCCGTCGAGCTCGGACAGGTTCGTCTGGCTCGTCGCAATATTGCCTTCGGCCGTGCGGATTTCGACGTTGGTATCGAGTCCGGCGCTCACGCGGCCGTTCGTGATCCGGCCTACGTCGGAGCGGTTTGCGATCTCGCGCTGTGCAACGTCGCGCAGGGCATAGAGCAGTGCGAGCTGGTTATACGTCTGCGCAACCGATGCCGCCAGCGTCACGCGGGCTTGCTGCATGTCGGCCTCGGCGGCCTTCTGCTGCGACACCGCCTGATTCAGCCGTGAGCGGTTCTTGCCCCACAGGTCCAGGTCCCACGAAGCGCTCACGAGCGCATTGTTCTCGCTATACCAGCTGCCGCCGTACGGAGGCGGGTACAGCCCGTTTGCCGAATAGAGCTCGCGACTCCACGAATACGAGCCGTTCACTTTCGGGAAAAGGCCCGCACGTGAGCTTTCTATATAGGACGATGCCTTCGCGATCCGGGCTTGCGCCTGCGCGATCGATGGATTGCCCGCCAACGCTTCGTCGATGAGCTGTGGCAATTGCGGATCGCCGAATTGCTTCGCCCAGTCGAGCGACGGCCACTGGCCGCCTTGCGACGGCACGCTTTGCGTGGCCTGCAGCGCGTCGTTCTGTGGCGCGGTGATCTGCTTGTCGCTGCTGATGCCGGCGTAGTTGGCACAACCCGCGAGCACGAACACGGCTGCGGCCAGCGCGCTGCGTTTCATTGTTGTCGTAGACGCCGCGAAGACAGGCGCGGACGAATAAGGGAGTTTCATCGCTCGACTCTCAGAGATGATATGTAAAGATGGACGCAGCAACCATTTCTTTCAGTTTTATTACCCGGAAAGGGCGGTCGCCGATGTGCGTCGTCAAGATAGGAACCCGGATTCAGGAGAACACGCTCGCTTGGTCAGGAGGATGCTTTCGGCGTTGAGCTTTCGTATCCGCTGATCAGTGCGATGGCGGCAGGATCGCCCGAATTGAGCAGGATCCGGCGCAACATGCTTTTCAGAAAACCGACTTCCTCGGGAGTGAAACCGCCGAGAAGCTTGTCCAGCACTTTCGTGAAAATAGCCGGTATCTGCCCCGCGAGTTCGCGGCCTTCAGGCGTCAGCGCGAGTCGCACGACCCGCCTGTCTTCCTCGCTGCGCACGCGCGTGATCAGTCCGCGCTTCTCCAGCCGGTCGATCAGGCGTGTAACCGCGCTTGCATCAATGCCATATTCGCGCGCAAGGTCTGCTGCGGCCAGATTGCGGCCGCTCGCAAGCATGAACATGATGCTGGCTTGGGTGCTGGTGATGCCGAGGTCAGCCATGGTGAGCTGCGTCACATTGTTCCAGAGCGTCGAGCGAACGCGGCTTAGCAGGTAGCCGACGCTCTCGCAAAGTACGTAATTAGCAATTTCTGGAACCGGCGGATGGACGTCGCTCATGGATACTCGTGCGCTTGCAATAATTGACTATGCAAGATTATAGGAGGCGTTTCGTTGACGCGGCAAGTACTTTCAGATTCCTCCTAATGCGCTTGTGAGATGCCGACTGTTGTTATTTTGAGATTTGATTGCGCTCGCCAGGGGCCTGACAGCAGGACTTGACGGCGATTTTCGGCTGTCCCGAAATAGGAAAACGAGGGGAAAAGGCTTCCGGGTTTCGTCCTATTGCTTAACAGGGCGGAAGAGGACACGCCGCCGTGCTACAATCTTGGGTTCCCATCGCGCCGAGTGCGGGGAAGTGGATTTGTCTTCAGGTTCGTTCCACGGCTAATAGCTAGCTTGCACCCACGGCGCTCAACTATCTGTACAAGCTCCTCAAGCTCCTATGACCCGCGCCCTTCGCAACATTGCCATCATTGCCCACGTCGACCACGGCAAGACCACGCTCGTCGACCAATTGCTCCGCCAGACCGCCACGTTCCGAGAGAACCAGGCTGTGGTCGAGCGCGTGATGGACTCGAACGACATCGAAAAGGAACGTGGCATCACGATCCTTTCGAAGAACTGCGCGGTCGAGTACGAAGGCACGCACATCAATATCGTGGACACGCCGGGACACGCCGACTTCGGCGGTGAAGTCGAACGCGTGCTGTCCATGGTCGACTCGGTGTTGTTGCTGGTCGACGCCGTCGAAGGTCCGATGCCGCAAACGCGCTTCGTGACAAAGAAGGCGCTGGCGCTCGGCCTCAAGCCTATCGTTGTGATCAACAAGGTCGACCGGCCGGGCGCGCGGATCGACTGGGTGATCAACCAGACGTTCGACCTGTTCGACAAGCTGGGCGCCACGGAAGAACAACTCGATTTCCCGATCGTCTACGCGTCGGGCCTGAATGGTTATGCCGGACTGAACCCGGACGTGCGCGAAGGCGACATGCGTCCGCTGTTCGACGCCGTGCTGGAACACGTTCCGGTTCGCCCGGCCGATCCGGACGCGCCGCTGCAACTCCAGATCACCTCGCTCGACTTTTCGTCGTATGTCGGCCGTATCGGCATTGGCCGGATCACGCGCGGGCGCATCAAGCCGGGCATGGCTGTCGCCGTGCGCACGGGTGCTGACGGCCCAATCCTGAACCGCAAGATCAATCAGGTCCTGTCGTTCAAGGGCCTGGAGCGCGTCCAGGTTGAAGAGGCTGAAGCCGGCGACATCGTGCTGATCAACGGTATTGAAGAAATCGGCATCGGCGTGACCATTTGCGCCGTGGATACCCCGGAAGCGTTGCCCATGATTACCGTGGACGAACCCACGCTGACCATGAACTTCCTGGTGAACTCGTCACCGCTGGCCGGTCGCGAAGGCAAGTTCGTCACGAGCCGTCAGATCCGCGACCGCCTGATGAAGGAACTGAACCACAACGTCGCGCTGCGTGTGAATGAAACCGGTGACGAAACCACGTTCGAAGTGATGGGCCGTGGCGAACTGCACCTGACCATTCTTGTGGAAAACATGCGTCGTGAAGGCTATGAGCTCGCCGTGTCGCGTCCGCGCGTGGTGATGACGGAAGTCGACGGCGTGAAGCATGAGCCGTATGAAAACCTGACCGTCGACATGGAAGACGCAAACCAGGGCGGCGTGATGGAAGAGCTGGGCCGCCGCAAGGGCGAGATGCTCGACATGGCGTCGGACGGCCGTGGCCGTACGCGTCTTGAGTACCGTATCTCGGCACGTGGCCTGATCGGCTTCCAGTCGGAATTCCTGACGCTCACGCGCGGCACTGGCCTGATGAGCCACACGTTCGATTCGTATCAGCCGGTGAAGGAAGGCGGTGTTGGCGAGCGTCGTAACGGCGTGCTGATTTCGCAGGACGACGGTGCTGCTGTCGCCTACGCATTGTGGAAGCTGCAGGATCGCGGCCGCATGTTCGTTTCGCCGGGTGATGCGCTTTATGAAGGCATGATCATCGGCATTCATAGCCGTGACAACGATCTGGTTGTGAACCCGATCAAGGGCAAGCAACTGACCAACGTGCGTTCGTCGGGAACGGACGAAGCGGTGCGCCTCGTGCCGCCGATCCAGATGTCGCTGGAATACGCGGTTGAATTTATCGATGACGACGAACTGGTCGAAGTCACGCCGCAATCCATCCGTCTGCGCAAGCGCTACCTGAAGGAACACGAGCGTCGCAGCGCCAGCCGCAAGGGCGCAGTGGACTGATCCAGTCCGTTGACATGCGAAGAAAAGCCACCCTTGGGTGGCTTTTTTATTGCGCTGCAACTCTCCTTCGCATGTGTCCCTTATTCGCGAAAGGTCTCCGAAAGCCCGCCGGGCAAGCTTTCCGGGCGCGGCCGTCGGCGCGTTGATTTAATGATATGTGCTATGCTAGCGGATGCATTGCCAGTTTTAGGTCCTTCCAAGCAGACTTGATTCGCGCAATCCGCTAAACGGTCAGGCCGTGTTGCGGAAGGTTGAGTAACCCGCTATTTCTCGAGAAACTCGAAGAAAGGTGAGCGTAAAAATGATGAAGCAATCCCAGCTGAACTCCTATTTGTTCGGCGGTAATGCCCCGTATGTCGAAGAACAGTACGAGGCATATCTCGATAATCCCGCGTCAGTGCCCGAGACCTGGCGTACCTATTTCGATGCGTTGCAAAACGTGCCCGCATCGGATGGGTCGAATCACAACGACGTGGCCCACGGCCCGATCGTGGAGTCGTTCGCTCAGCGCGCGAAATCGAACGGCTTTGTGCCGCGCGAGAGCAGTGCTGATCTGGCGACCGCTCGTAAGCAGGTCTTCGTTCAGTCGCTGATCGGTGCTTACCGCTTCCTCGGCTCCCAATGGGCCAACCTCGATCCACTGAAGCGCCGCGAGCGCCCGGCCATTCCCGAGCTTGAACCCGCTTTCTACGACTTCACCGAAGCCGACATGGACCAGACGTTCCATGCGCAGAACCTGTATTTCGGGCTCGAGCAGGCGTCGTTGCGTGAAATCGTCAAGGCGTTGCGCGATACGTACTGCGGCACGATTGGCGCCGAGTTCATGTACATCAGCGACCCGGAACAGAAGCGCTGGTGGAAGGAGCGGCTCGAATCGATCCGTTCGACTCCGAATTTTTCCGCCGACAAGAAAAAGCACATCCTCCAGCGCCTGACGGCGTCGGAAGGGCTCGAGCGTTTCCTGCACACCAAGTATGTCGGACAGAAGCGCTTCTCGCTGGAAGGCGGCGAAAGCTTTATCGCGTCCATGGACGAAGTCGTGCGTCACGCGGGCGCTGCAGGCGTGCAGGAAATCATCATCGGCATGGCTCACCGTGGACGCTTGAACGTCCTGGTGAACACGCTTGGCAAGATGCCGGCCGATCTTTTCGCCGAATTCGAAGGCAAGCACGTCGATGACCTGCCGGCCGGCGACGTGAAGTATCACAAGGGTTTTTCGTCGGACGTTTCGACCGACGGCGGCCCGGTCCACCTCTCGCTCGCATTCAACCCTTCGCACCTCGAAATCGTGAACCCTGTGGTCGAAGGTTCGGCGAAGGCGCGTATGGATCGTCGCGGCGACGTCGACGGCCTGCAAGTGCTGCCGGTCCAGATTCACGGTGACGCGGCGTTTGCCGGTCAGGGCGTGGTCATGGAAACGCTGAACCTCGCGCAAACGCGTGGTTACGGTACGCACGGCACGCTGCATATCGTCATCAACAACCAGATCGGCTTCACGACGTCGGACCCGCGCGATGCGCGCTCGACGCTGTATTGCTCGGACGTGGCGAAGATGATCGAAGCGCCGGTGCTGCACGTGAACGGCGACGATCCGGAAGCGGTCGTGCTGTGTACGCAGCTCGCTATCGACTACCGCATGCAGTTCCACAAGGACGTGGTTGTCGACATCATCTGCTTCCGCAAGCTGGGTCACAACGAGCAGGACACGCCGGCGGTCACGCAGCCGCTGATGTACAAGACGATTGCGAAGCATCCGGGCACGCGCGCGCTGTACGCTGAAAAGCTCGTGCAGCAAGGCGTGATCACGGCGGAAGACGCCGATGGTTACGTGAAGGCGTATCGCCAGGCAATGGATGACGGCCATCACACGGTCGATCCGGTGCTCTCGAACTACAAGAGCAAGTACGCGGTGGACTGGGTTCCGTTCCTGAACCGCAAGTGGACCGACGCAGCCGATACCGCCGTGCCGCTCGCTGAACTCAAGCGTCTGGCCGAGCGTATCACCACGATTCCGGAAAACTTCAAGGTGCATCCGCTGGTCGAGCGCGTGATCAACGACCGCCGTGCAATGGGCCGTGGCGAAGCGAAGCTCGACTGGGGCATGGGCGAGCATCTCGCGTATGCGTCGCTGGTGGCATCGGGCTATGCCGTGCGTCTGACAGGCCAGGATTCGGGCCGGGGCACGTTCACGCATCGTCACGCTGTTCTGCACGATCAAAACCGCGAACGCTGGAACGACGGCACGTATATTCCGCTGCAGAACATCGCCGATGGTCAGGCGAAGTTCACGGTGATCGACTCGGTGTTGTCGGAAGAAGCAGTGCTCGGTTTCGAGTACGGCTACTCCACTGCAGAGCCGAACACGCTGGTTGCATGGGAAGCGCAATTCGGTGACTTCGTGAACGGCGCGCAGGTTGTGATCGACCAGTTCATCTCGTCGGGCGAAGTGAAGTGGGGCCGTGTTTCAGGTCTCACCATGCTCTTGCCGCATGGCTATGAAGGCCAGGGTCCGGAGCACTCGTCGGCGCGTATCGAACGATTCCTGCAGCTTTGCGCGGATCACAACATGCAAGTGGTCCAGCCGACCACGCCGGCGCAGATTTTCCATCTGTTGCGCCGCCAGATGATCCGCTTGTTCAGGAAGCCGCTGATCGTCGCCACGCCGAAGTCGCTGCTGCGCCACAAAGAAGCAGTGTCGGACCTGTCGGAGCTGGCGAAGGGTTCGTTCCAGCCGATCATCGGCGAAACGGATGCTGCGATCGAGCCGAAGAAGGTCAAGCGCGTGATCGTGTGTTCCGGCCGTGTTTATTACGACCTGATCGCCCATCGCCGCGAAGCGAAGGCGAACGATATCGCCATCGTTCGTATCGAGCAGTTGTATCCGTTTGCCCACAAGCAGTTCGACGCGGAAATCAAGAAATACGAACACGCGACGGAAGTGGTCTGGGTACAGGACGAGCCGCAGAACCAGGGCGCCTGGTTCTACGTCGAGCACCATCTGCGTGAAGGCATGCGTGAAGGACAGAAGCTGGCTTACAGCGGCCGTCCGGCATCGGCATCCCCGGCAGTCGGCTATTACGCGAAGCACTACGAGCAGCTGAAGGCGCTGATCGAAGGCGCGTTTGGCCGGTTGAAGGGCGCGCAGACGATCTCGAAGTAAGCGGTTGGGACCGGGGAACGCCCTTAAAACGGCTCCCCGGTTGTTCATGCGCTGTCCTGTGATTCGCTGTGAGTCGATTCGGAACGTGGAATGCACAAGCAGCGCTCGCCGTAAGTTAGATGCGCGCTGCATTCACACGCTCTGGAAATCCCAAGAATTAACGGCGTTGAACCCATTGGTCACGCGCCGCACCCAGATACATTCAGGAAAAAACATAATGTCTATCGTAGAAGTCAAGGTTCCCCAGCTTTCTGAGTCCGTGTCGGAAGGCACCATGCTGTCGTGGAAGAAGAAGCCGGGCGAGGCAGTTGCCATCGACGAAATCCTCATCGAAATCGAAACGGATAAGGTCGTGCTGGAAGTGCCGGCACCGGCTGCGGGCGTGCTCGCGCAGGTCATCAAGCATGACGGAGATGTGGTCGCCGCGGAAGAAGTGATCGCCATGATCGATACGGAAGCCAAGGCTGGCGAGGCACCGGTTGCCGCCGCCGCCGGCGACGCCGAAGTGAAGCCGGCTCCGGCTCCGCAACCGCAACAGGAAGCTGCCCCCGCAGTGGCGAGCGCTTCGGCTACGAACACGTCGGCGTCGCCTTCGGCGGCCAAGATCCTGGCTGAGAAGAACATTGCGAGCGACCAGGTATCGGGTTCGGGCCGCGATGGCCGTGTCACGAAGGGCGATGCGCTGGCTGCCAAGATCGGGAGGGGACACGGCTGG
>NZ_JBSIPA010000235.1:0-10056 GCF_053574605.1 Caballeronia sp. M23-90
TCGGCAAGGCGCGGGCGTCAGGTGGCATCGAAGAAAGCTGCGGCACCGCCGACCCATGCGGAGCCGGGTGCAAACGTCGATGCCCCTGATACCGTCCAATCCCAAAAAGCACCCGCGGTCAAGAAAACAGCGGCGAAAAAAGCGTCTCGCAAGACTACGCCACGCAGTCGCTCCAAAGTGGCGGCGACCAGCGAAGAGTAAGCTCGCGACGGCGATAAAAAAAGCGGCACGCTCACGCGTGCCGCTTTTTCGTATCTACTTCAGGGCCGCTTATTGCGGTGCGCCCTTGTCGTTCGTGCCCATCGCCGATGCAGCCATAGCCGCCGATGCGCCCTTCATGTGCGATGCCTTGTCCTGCTTGTGCAGCGTAGTACCGCCAGCTTCCGATGCCGCTTTCTTATGATGCTTCAAATGCGGCAGATGCGGCTTCGGTTCAACTGGGCTGACCGGCGGCTTGCTTTCGTCGGTCTTCGAACCGCCGCCACCGCCTGCTCCCTGAGCCATTGCCGCGCCTGCAAACGCAAATGCGAGTGCACCAACCAATGCGATCTGCGAGAACTTCTTCATTGCCAATCTCCCTGGAGTTGTAAATCGATTGCAGCATCGCATTGTTGTTCGAAATAACCAGAATTTCAACGAAATCAGAATATTCCTATCGAAAATTAGTCCTCGCGAGCTCTACGATTTCGTCGCCGCGACCGTTCAGGATCGCGCGCAGCATGTAGAGGCTGAAGCCTTTTGCCTGCGCCAGTTCCACTTTGGGCGGCATGGCGAGTTCGTGTTTCGCTGTCACCACGTCCACCAACGCCGGCCCCGGATGCGCGAAAGCCTTCTGCAGCGCCTCTGCGATGTCCTCCGACTCTTCCACGCGGATGCTGAAAATGCCCGCGCCCTGCGCGATCGCCGCGAAGTTGGTCTTGGCCAGATCGACGTTGGTATCAAGGTAACCAGCGGCCTTCAGCTCCATGGAAACGAAGCCGAGCAGACTGTTGTTATAAACCACCACTTTGATCGGCAACTGGAGTTGGCGGGCGCTCAACAGGTCGCCGAGCAGCATCGACAGACCGCCGTCACCCGACAACGAGATCACCTGCCGCCCCGGATGCGCGCCTTGCGCGCCGAGCGCCTGTGGCATCGCGTTCGCCATGGAGCCGTGGTTGAACGAGCCGTGAAGCTGCCGCTTGCCGTTCATCGTCAGGTAGCGCGCTGCCCAGACGGTCGGCGTGCCGACATCGGCGGTGAAGATGGCGTTTTCGTCGGCTGCTTCGTTGATCAGCTTCGTCAGGTATTGCGGATGGATCGGGCGGCCGGGACCCGAGGGTGTCGCGAGTTCATCGAGTCCCTTTCGCGCCGACGCGTAGTGCTTGCGCGCGGTATCGATGAAACCGCGGTCCGGCTTGCGCGTGATCTTCGGCAACACGGCCGCGACCGTTTCCTTCACCGTTCCCACCAATCCGAGCGACAAGGGCGCGCGCGCGCCGAGCTTCGAGCCGCGCCAGTCGACCTGGATGATCTTGGCGTCGGTGGGATAAAACGGGCGGTACGGGAAATCGCAGCCGAGCAGCAGCAGCGTGTCGCAGGACATCATGGCGTGATAACCCGAGCTGAAGCCGATCAGCCCCGTCATGCCGACGTCATACGGATTGTCCCATTCGATGAACTGCTTGCCGCGCATTGCATGCACGACCGGTGCGCCGAGCGCGTCCGCGAGTGCGACGACTTCGTCGTGCGCGCCGGCAGTGCCGCTGCCGCACATGAGCGTGACCGCGTCCGACTCGTTCAGCATGGCCGCGAGCCTTTCAATATCGATATCCGAAGGCAGGATGGTCGAAGGACCCGTCGACGACCACGATGGCGTCTCGGCAGGCGCTTCGCTCAACGCCACATCCCCTGGCAGCACGATCACCGCCACGCCGCGCTCTTCGATCGCCGTGCGCATTGCGCGGGCGAGCACGCGGGGAAACTGCGCGGCGTTCGAGACCAGCTCGACGTAATGGCTGCATTCCTTGAACAGTTCGGTAGGATGCGTTTCCTGGAAGTACCCGAGCCCGATCTCCGACGACGGAATATGCGCAGCGATCGCCAGGACGGGCTGCTGGTTCCTGTGGCAGTCGTACAAGCCGTTGATCAGATGCAGGTTGCCCGGGCCGCAACTGCCGGCGCAGACGGCGAGTTTTCCCGTCGACGCAGCGTCGGCGCCGGCCGCGAACGCCGCGACTTCCTCGTGCCGCGTGTGCATCCATTTGATCGAGCCGACCTGATCGAGGCTATAGGCAAGTCCGTTCAGGCTGTCGCCCGTCACGCCCCAGATTCGTTCGACGCCCGCTGCGGCCAATGTCTTCGCCAGAAATTCCGCGACCGTGTTTTTTGCCATGTCGTGCTCCTTGAGGAAAAAGAGGGGTGTCGAACCGATAATGCGTCAATGCGGTTTCAGCTTCCTTTCGTGGTTCGCGTGATTTGCGTAGCTCGTGTGATTCGTTCTCACTGGTTGGAAAAGCATAGACGGCAGTGGAAGGCATATCCATGAAAAATGGCCTTTCATGCGCGTTGCTAGAATGTGCGCCCGCCCTTCAATTCGCTTCACTTCACTTGAGCCAGGCAACGCCCCGATGGATCTCGAACGCATTCTCTTCACACAGGGCTTTGGCTCACGCCGGCAATGCCGCGCGCTGATCGCGGACGGGCGCGTGTCCATCGGCGGAGCGACATGCACCAATCCGGACACCACGATTACCCCGGATGCCTTGATGTCCTTCGAGTTCCATGTCGATGACGTCCGCTGGCAGTATCGCGAAAAAGCGTATCTGGTGCTGAACAAACCGCCAGGCTATGAATGCTCGCGGGACCCGCAGCATCATTTGAGCGTGTTCCACCTGCTGCCGCTGCAACTCGCGGAGCGTGGCGTGCAGTGCGTCGGACGGCTCGATCAGGACACGACCGGCCTGCTGCTTTTGTCCGACGATGGCGCGTTCGTCCATGCGTTCACATCGCCGAAAAAGAAAGTGCCGAAGGTCTACCTCGCAACCACCAAACATCCACTCGATGAGACCCAGCTCGGCGCGCTTCGCGAAGGCGTTCTTTTGCACGGCGAGTCGCAGCCGATCACCGCCGTCTCGGCAAATCAACGCGGCGAACGGCTGCTGGAACTGTCCGTGCTGGAGGGTAAGTATCACCAGGTCAAGCGCATGGTCGCGGCGTCGGGGAATCGCGTGGATGGACTGCATCGGGAACGCATTGGCGGCTATGCTTTGCCGCCCGACCTCGCTGAAGGCCAATGGCGCTGGCTGAACGACGCCGATCTCGCAATGCTCAGGCAAAGCTGATCGCCCTGCATCCATCCGGGCCGGCCAAACGTAAATCCTGGCATCCCTTCGCATCAAGAACTTCATGCCAGTACAACAAAAACGCCGTACCCTGATGCTCGGTCTCGCCAGCTTGTGCGCCACGGCGCTCGCCGCATGCAGCCCTGTCAGACTTTTGAACGCAGCGATTCCGTCGAGCGGTTATCGGAAAACGGCCGATATCGCCTACGGCTCGGACGAGGAACAGGAACTCGATGTCTACGTTCCCTCGCAGCCGGCCGCGCTAGGTGAAAAGCGCCCTGTCGTCGTGTTCTTTTACGGCGGAAGCTGGCAGAACGGCAGCCGCAGCAACTACCTTTTCGTAGCTCAGGCGCTGACCTCGCGTGGCTACGTAGCCGTGTTGCCCGATTACCGGAAGTATCCGGAGACGGCTTTTCCCGGTTTTGTCGATGACGCCGCTGCCGCCGTGCGCTGGGCCCGCGATCATGCGCAGGAATTTGGCGGCGATCCGCACCGCTTGTTCGTGATGGGCCATTCGGCCGGCGCGCATCTCGCGGCGTTGATTGCGACGGACCCGCGTTATCTGGCGTCGCAATCGATGTCGAAGGCCGATCTGCGCGGCGTGATCGGCCTCGCCGGGCCTTACGATTTCCTGCCAATACAGGATCGCACGCTGCTCGATGTCTTCCCGGCCAGCACGCGTCCCGAAAGCCAGCCGGTCAACTACGTCACCGGCCACGAACCGCCGATGTTCCTTGCCGCCGGCACCGACGACACCACCGTCGATCCTGGCAACACCGACCGTCTCGCAGCGGTGCTGCGCAAACATGGTGATTCGGTGGAAGTGAAACACTACGACGGGTTCAGTCACGTTCGGATCGTTGCGGCGCTGGCGCTGCCCTTGCGGGGACGCTCGACCGTACTTGCGGATGTCTCGGCGTTCATCGATTCACGCTAGCTTTTTGTTAGCGTTGCAAAAACGCAAACACCGTAGCCGCACTGCAGCATGCCTTTCGTCGGACCTAAATCTATACTGCTTTCACGACTATTAAAAAAAGCAGGAGGGCCGTCATGGCCGCCCACATGAGCCTTGCAATGATCGCGTTCGTGGCAATCAGCGTGGTGTTTATCGCCGGTTTGATGGTGACGATGCACCTTCGCCACCGTTATCAGCCGAACCTGATCGGGGCGCTGATTGGCGCTTTGCTGTGCTTCATCCTGCTGGAGACGTTGCCGGTCCTGATGTGACCTCAACGCGCTTCAAGAAGTCGTCGATGCTCGGATATTGCAACGCGTAACGCATCTCCTGACGCAATCGGGTGTTTTTCAAGCGTCGCGACTCGCGCATGAACGAGAGCATCATCGGTTCGAGTTGCGCTTCGGCTTCTTCGCGCGAAACGCGCGGGGCGCGCGGCAGCCCATAGGCGTCGGCGATGCGGTCGAAATAATCGCCCATGCGCAATTCACTGTCGTCCGATGCGTGCACCACGCGCTGCGGCCGTCCACGCCGGATCGCCAGGACCATGATGGCCGCGAGATCGTCGGCATGAATGTGATTGGTGAAAACATCGTCCGCGGGCGCAAGAGCGGGCGTTCCCTTCTGCAACCTCGCAAGCGGCAAGCGGTCGCCCGCGTAAATGCCGGGAATCCGCACAATCGATGCACTCATCGGACCGCGCCGTGCCGCCCGGCGCAATTGCGTTTCCGCCGATACCCGCCGTTTCGCCCGCCCGTTGTCCGGCCGCACAGGACGGGTTTCATCGATCCAGGCCCCGCCGCAATCGCCATAAACACCGGACGTGCTCGCGTAAACCACGCGTATCGGCCGGCCGCGCGCAGGGGAATCCGAAACCCGCTCGGGTACAATGAACGCTCTTTTTGTGGCTCCCGCACCGCGCTCAAAGGTCGCACGAAACCAGCCGCGCCATGCTCGTTGGCGGGCCACCGCTGTGGTCGCAACCCGTGCCACGGAACGTCGCGGCGCACTTAATGCTGCGATCAGTGCGCGGGTGCGCAAGTCGTCATCGCCGGATTTTTGGGGCGGTGCGAGATGCAGGACCGTCGAGGCAAGCCCGGCGAGGCGGCGCAGGCTGCGGCGATCGTCGAGATTGCCAATGAGCGGCGTCGTTCCGGCTGCACGCAGTTCGGCGGCGCGTGCGGGCTGGCTCGACAACGCGATCACGCGGGGCGCGGCGGCACGTTGGGCGAGTAGCGGCACGCAGCGCATGCCGACATCGCCGCAACCGGCAATCAGCACGCGCGCGCGGCGAAGTTTTCGAGTGGCGATCATGCTGTCGATTGTAGCCGCGAGCGCTTTGGCTTTTGTTTCATCCAACTCATCCAGGATCTATGGCTTTCAACGTTACGCTCCGGCAAAGCGGCCGGCAGTTTCAGGTAGAACCTGACGAAGCGGTGCTGCTCGCAGCGCTGCGCCAGGGCATCGGACTTCCTTACGGTTGCAAGAACGGAGCCTGCGGTTCGTGCAAGGGCACGGTCGTGTCCGGCGAAGTGGAGCAGGCGCCGCATTCGTCGTCGGCCTTGTCCAACGATGAAAAAACCCGCGGCATGGCGCTGCTCTGCTGTGCGACGCCCAAGGGCGATCTCGTGGTCGACGTGCGCGAAGTCGCCGGCGTAGGAGACATCCAGGTCAAGAAGCTGCCCTGCCGCGTGAACGCGCTCGAGCGCAAGGGCACCGATGTCGTGGAGCTGAAGCTGCAGTTGCCCGCGAACGAACGGCTGCAGTATCTGGCCGGGCAGTACATCGAATTCATTCTGAAGGACGGCAAGCGCCGCAGTTATTCGATGGCAAGCCCGCCGCACCATGAAGGCCCGATCGAGCTGCATATCCGTCACATGCCCGGCGGCACCTTCACGGACCACGTGTTCGGCAACATGAAAGAGCGTGACATCCTGCGCTTCGAAGGCCCGCTCGGCACGTTCTTCCTGCGCGAAGATTCCGAGAAGCCGATCGTCCTGCTCGCATCCGGTACGGGCTTTGCGCCGATCAAGGCGATCATCGAGCATGCGGTGTTCAAGAACCTGAACCGTCCCATGACGCTTTATTGGGGCGGGCGCCGCAAGCAGGACCTGTACATGATGGAGCTCGCCGAACAATGGGCGAAAGAAGTGCCGAACTTCTCGTTCGTTCCGGTTTTGTCAGAACCCGATGAAACCGATGCATGGACCGGCCGGACCGGCTTTGTTCATCGTGCTGTCATTGAAGATCTGCCAGACTTGAGCGCGTACCAGGTTTACGCATGTGGCGCGCCGGTGATGGTGGAATCGGCGCAACGCGACTTCACGAATCATCACCGCTTGCCGGAGGACGAATTCTTCGCCGACTCGTTCACCAGCGCGGCCGATCTCGCGAATCCGGTCTGTTCGTCAAGGTCCAGGACGTGACGGTTCGATAAAAATCGGCCGTCACGGTTTACATGCAGGAACTTCCTATCGTATTCTTCGCAGATGCTCAGCCTCCAGACCAATCTTCGACGTCGCCGCTCGCCGCTCCCTTAGGGATGCCGCTGGCTCGTCACGGATTGGCGCTTGATTTCAAGCCTGCGCACATTTCGCCACCATGAAGCCACGGACATCCGTGGCTTTTTGCATTTCTGGTGCCGTCTTGAACTTCGCCGCTTTTTTCCTTTGCTGTTTTTGTGGAGCCCGCCGTCATGAATTTCCAAGAGTATCCCGTCGAATCGTTGATGTTCATCACGAACCGTCCCGAGATCGTGTTCACGCACGGCAAGGGTTCATGGCTCTACGACAACAACGAGAAGCGATACCTGGATTTCATCCAGGGCTGGGCCGTGAACAGTCTCGGCCATTGCAACGACGGCATGATCGAAGCCCTGAACAAGCAGGCGCGCACGCTGATCAACCCGTCGCCGGCGTTCTACAACGCGCCCATGGCCCAGCTCGCCGGATTGCTGAGCGCCAATAGCTGCTTCGACAAAGTGTTCTTTGCCAACAGCGGCGCCGAAGCCAACGAAGGCGCGATCAAGCTCGCGCGCAAGTGGGGCAAGAAGTTCAAGGGCGGCGCGTACGAGATCATCACCTTCGACCACAGCTTCCACGGGCGCACGCTCGCGACCATGTCGGCATCGGGCAAACCGGGTTGGGACACCATTTACGCACCGCAAGTGCCGGGCTTTCCGAAGGCCGATTTGAACGACATTGCATCGGTTGAAAAACTCATCACCGATAAAACCGTCGGCGTCATGCTCGAACCCATCCAGGGCGAAGGCGGCGTGATCCCGGCCACGCGCGAGTTCATGCAGGCGTTGCGCGAGCTGACGAAGAAGCACAACCTGCTGATGATCGTCGACGAAGTGCAAAGCGGTTGCGGCCGCGCCGGCACGTTGTTCGCGTATGAATTGTCGGGCGTGGAGCCGGACATCATGACGCTGGGCAAAGGTATCGGCGGCGGCGTGCCGTTGGCGGCGTTGCTGTCGACCAAGGAAGTCGCATGCTTCGAACCGGGCGATCAGGGCGGCACGTACAACGGCAACCCGTTGACCACAGCCGTGGGTTTTTCGGTGATCTCGCAACTGACGGCGCCGGGTTTCCTCGAAGGCGTGCGTGAACGCGGCGAGTATCTGAAAGCGCAGTTGCTGCAGCTTTCGGAGGAACGCGGCTTTAACGGTGAACGCGGCGAAGGATTGCTGCGCGCGCTGCTGCTGAACAACGACAACGGCCCGAAAATCGTCGAAATGGCGCGCGACATGGGTCCGGACGGTTTGCTGCTGAACGCCGCCCGCCCGAACCTGTTGCGCTTCATGCCGGCGCTGAACGTGACGAAGGACGAGATCGACCAGATGTTGTCGATGCTGCGCTCCATCCTCGACAAGCTGTGATCATCCGCGTTTTCGATGAGCGCGACACGGACGCCGTGCTCGCGCTCTGGTCGGAGGTTTTTCCGGAGTATGCGGTACCGGGAAAACCGCAGCGGGACCCGCGTTTATCGATACGGAACAAGCTGGCCATGCAACCCGAACTATTCTTCGTTGGCGTGCTGGGCGAGCGCGTGATCGGGACGGTGATGACGGGCTACGACGGACATCGCGGATGGCTTTATTCGCTCGCGGTCGCCGAGGATCAGCGCGGGAACGGCTACGGGCGGGCGCTGGTCGAACATGCGGAACGAGCGCTTGCATCGCTTGGATGTCCGAAGCTCAATCTGCAGATCATGGCGAACAAGCCGGAGACGCGGGCGTTCTATGCGAAGCTCGGGTATCACATGGACGAAGTCGTGAGCCTCGGCAAACGGCTTCAGGCGTAAAAAAACCGCATGCCTGATGAAGGCATGCGGTTTTTATCAACAACGCGTCATTCGCCCAGGTAAGCCGCGCGAACCTTCGGATCGTCGAGCATGGTCTTGGCGTCGCCGGACATGGTGACGAGACCCGAATCCATCACGTAGCCACGATTCGCCGCCTGCAACGCAAGCCGTGCGTTCTGCTCGACCAGCAGCACGGTCAGGCCTTCAGAAGAAATCTCGCGAACCACTTCGAAAATCTTCTCGACCATGATTGGGGAGAGACCCATTGACGGCTCATCGAGCAAGAGCAGTTTCGGGCGCGACAACAACGCGCGCGCCATCGCCAGCATCTGCTGCTCGCCGCCCGACAACGTGCCCGCATATTGCGCCGCACGTTCCTTCAGGCGCGGGAAGAAACCGAACATGCGATCAGTGTCCTTCTGGATCTCGTCACTGTCGTTGCGCAAGTACGCGCCCATCTGCATGTTTTCCAGAATCGACATGCGCGCGAAGATGCCGCGGCCTTCCGGCACCATCGCGAGACCGCGCTTGAGCAACTCATGCGAGGGCACGCCCTTGATGGACTTGCCCATGTATTCAATGTCGCCCGCCGAATACGGCTTCAGACCCGTGATGGCTTTCATCGTGGTCGTCTTGCCCGCGCCGTTCGCGCCGATCAGCGTCACGAGTTCGCCCTGCCCGACTTCCAGATCCACGCCCTTCACCGCGTGGATGCCGCCGTAGCTCACCTGCAGGCCCTTGATCTTGAGCATCGCCGTGCCGGCCGCCATTCCGTTATTCATACCGTTCGTCGTCGCCATCAGTGAACCCCTGCCCCGAGATAAGCCTCGATCACCTTCGGGTCCTTCTGCACGTCCTGCGGCAGACCCTCGGCGATCACCTTGCCGTAATCGAGCACCGTCATCCGGTTGCACAATCCCATCACCAGTTTCACATCGTGTTCGATCAGCAAGATCGTACGGCCGTCGCTGCGGATCTTGTCGAGCAAGCGCGTGAGTTCGACTTTCTCCGTGGCGTTCATGCCGGCGGCGGGTTCATCGAGTGCGAGAAGCTTCGGATCGGTCGCCAGGGCGCGTGCGATTTCCAGACGCCGCTGGTGACCGTACGACAAGTTGCGCGACGTGTAGTCCGCGTATTGCAAGACGCCCACGTACTCCAGCAGTTCCAGTGCGCGTTCCTTGATTTCCTTCTCTTCGCGACGCTCCGAAGGCGTCTGCAACACCGCGCCGATCAAGCCGTGCTTCGTGCGGACATGCCGCCCGACCATCACGTTCTCGAGCGCGGTCATGCCGCCGAACAAACGGATGTTCTGGAACGTGCGCGCAATGCCGGCCTTCGCGACCTGATGCAGATCGAGTTCAGCCACGCTGTTCAAAAAGTCGCCGATTCCTCCGGCGAAGAAGTTTCAGGCGACGCCATTTGCGCCCTCTTCAAACGCGAATACTTCGATGCAAAAGGGCCCGCGTCACGCGC
>NZ_JBSIPA010000236.1:0-10046 GCF_053574605.1 Caballeronia sp. M23-90
AGCGAATTCCATTAGGGCCAGCAGGCAGATACCGGCCTGCACAAACGGGCCGGACATAAGCGTGCTGCCTTAACCTGCCAGTCAACAACGCAAAACTGTTTGCAATCCGGGAGGCGTCCACATAAGGGCTTCCCTAGAGCAAGCCGTAGACGTCATAATCCTAATAATGTGGTCTTATAAGCGCTTGAGCGATGTGAATAGCGGCTTGCTTCGTGCGGTAGCCGATTGCCTGGTTCAGTGTTAAACCAAATATACATTGCAGCCAGTTCGAGCAGGCTTCGTATTAAAGTGAACGCCGTGTTGTGCCAGACCTGCCGTTTCCACTTGCGCTTTTTCCAGCGTAAGTCGCGCACTGAATCGTCGCAAGCTGGCTATCAAAACGTAGTGTCAGTAACGGCACACGAGTGATGGGAGTTTAGCAAGCGCGTTCGGCGACGCTTTTGAAGATAGCACTGCACTTAGATACATATTGACATTAGCTTTCAGCTCAACAGCTACGATGCGAACACCCTATAACAGGATTGCTTTTTTCTTCGATAGCGTCATCGGCTATGCTCTGAAACAAGGGTTTCTATTAACGTGCCGAGATCGCGCGTCGCCTCGTTGCGCATGGTTGGAGCCACGTGCAATTCAAGTTCCGCGGGCGGCAACACTGGCAGCTCGTCGGCTTCACCAAGTGCCCGCCAGCAATCGGGCAATGTGCGGCGATCAATGATCGTCACCGCCGCGCCGTGGTTCACCGCGATGCGAATCCCCGTCGGACTCTGGCTCGTATAAACCAGCTGATACTCGCGTCCCATTGCGGTCAGCGCCTGCAATCCACGTTGCCGATACGTGCAACTTTCATCGAATAACGCGAGCGGGATGGGTGCATCCGGGGGCAACGCAAAATCGCGATGCGCAGCCCACACCAGTTCCTGCCTTGCGAGCGGCTTGCCACCTGCACGCTCGCCGTGCCGTACGACGAGCGCAAGATCAAGCTCGCCTGCGCCCAGCCGTTCGAGCAACTCAAGCGATGTCCGGCAATGAATATGCGGCCGTGCACCCGGGCGCAGCGCATAAAACGCTTTCAGCAAATCCGGCAGCCACAGTTCTGCGTAATCTTCGGGCAATCCGAAACGGATCACGTTGCCTCGACTTCCGCGCGTGAGCGCCGCAATGGCCTCGTTTTGCACTTGCAGGATCCGTCGCGCATGAATCAGGAAATTTTCACCATCGCTTGAAAGCGCGAAGTGCCTGCTGTTGCGCATGAACAGATGCGCGCCGAGCCGCTCCTCGAGCGTCCGGATTCGCAGGCTGATGGTCGATTGCGTGCGGTGGAGCTGGCGCGCGGCGGCAGTAAAACCGCCGCTCTCCGCCACGACGACGAATGCCCGCACCAGCTCGGCGTCGAGTGAAGCGATCTTCGACCAATCGGGTTCGCTGATGGAATCCATCGGAAATACTCGCTTTCCAAAAGAAATTGGCCGCCAAAAGATCGGGCCGTCGTTCGCAGATTGTTGTTGAAGTCGACCCGTAAATCCACTCGCCAATATATCGATTTGGAGTCTGCCTTGGTTCTCTCCGCTTCACTCGCCGATGCTGAATGCCTGGATCTCAGCGATATTGTCAACACCGAACGCTATCCGTTGCATGAGCCTTCCAGCCCCGGCTTGCGCCAGCTCGTAGCCGCGTGTCGCGAGCAGCTTGCCGAAACCGGCAGCGCAGTGCTGCATGACTTCCTGCGCCCCGAGGCGCTCGAACGCGCCCGCACAGAAGGCCGTGCGCTCGCCGCAAAGACCTACTTTTCGACGCGCAAGGTCAACGCGTATTTCACCGCCGATGACCCGGCACTTCCCCTGTCCGACCCCCGCCGCATTTTCATGGACCGCACGAGCGGCTTCGTCACGCGTGACCTGATTCCGGCGGATGCGATCGTGCATCGCATATACGTTGCTCAGGCGATGAAGCGGTTCGTGGCCGCGTGCCTTGGCGAAGACCGCGTCTGGGAGTACGCCGATCCCTATGCGGGCCTCGTGCAGAACGTGATGCCTGCGGGCACCGAACAGCCGTGGCATTACGACACGAACGAATTCATTGTTTCGATGATGACGCAGCAGCCCGCTGCCGGCGGCGACTTCGAGTACTGCCCGAACATCCGCACGCCGCAGGGTGAGAACTACGACGGCGTCGGCCGCGTCGTGCGGGGCGATACGCGTGACGAGATCCAGATCATCACGTTACGTCCAGGCGATTTGCAACTCTTCAAAGGGCGTTTTTCCCTGCATCGCGTCACGCGCGTCGAAGGAGATACGGAACGTCACACCGCCATCTTCGCGTACTCGCAGAAACCCGGCGTGGTAGGACGGCTGGAACGCACGCGGCAACTTTATGGCCGGGTGTCCGAAGCGCATCTGGAAGCGGAACAGCGGCTCGTACGCGCCGATAGCCTCGTCGATTAACTCTTACAAAAACTCCCCCCATGTCGATCATTCGCCCCACTCATCGTCCTGAAGACTGCGAGCCGACCGCCGCTGAAATCAGCCAGATTCAACGCGACCGTCTTGCTGCCGTGCGTCGTGAACTGAAGAAACGCGACCTTACCGCTGCTGTGCTTTTCGATCCTACGCATATGCGTTACGCCACGGGTTCGCGCAACATGCAGGTCTACTCAATGCGCAATCCCGCACGCTATGCATTCGTGCCGGCCGAAGGCAACGTCGTGCTGTTCGAATACGCGGGTTGCGAGTTCCTGGCGGAAGGACTCGATACCGTCGACGAAATCCGTCCCGCCATCGCCATTTCGTACTACTTCTGCGACGACATGCTGCGTCAGGTCACCGAGCGCTGGGCCGATGAAATAGATGACCTCGTGAAGCAAAACGGCGGCGGCAAGCGGATCGCGATCGAGAGCGCAACGTCTGCCGCAGCGTTCGCGTTGCAGGCGCGCGGCTATCAGGTCTTCGACGCACAAGAGCCGCTCGAACGTGCGCGCGCCATCAAGGTTCCGAACGAGATCAAGATGATCCGCGCGTCGCTGCGTGCGGCCGAAGAGGGGGTTCAGCCAAGATAAGTGTAAATTCTTATCATAAGCCTTCAGGTTATGGAAATCGATTTCTTTATACGGGTTTGATTCAGTGGCGGATCCGCGTGTGCGTCACCGATCTGTAGTAGCGCGAAGCGCAGGCATCGATAAGTCGGGAGGTTTTGCAACTGCCGGGCGTCACGGAATGAACGGGATGAGTCCGCGCCTGAACGCTTCCTCCTGAAACTCGCGCGGCATATGGCGCGCATCGACGATATAGCCGTTTACATCGAGCAGCCAGGCCATCGGATTTCTAGCCAGTTGACTGGGCCGCGACCAGCGCGGATCCATCGACCCGATTTTCAGAAGCGCGAGGATCGCGGTCGATCTGGCAGACCCGGTCTTCGGGCTCAGGTCGAAACGCTCGCACAGCTCATCGGCCCGCATGTGTGGTTTCTGGCTTTTGTCGAACA
The DNA here is from genome assembly GCF_053574605.1 of Caballeronia sp. M23-90. Classification (NCBI taxonomy): domain Bacteria; kingdom Pseudomonadati; phylum Pseudomonadota; class Betaproteobacteria; order Burkholderiales; family Burkholderiaceae; genus Caballeronia; species Caballeronia sp. M23-90. Next base: position 3,478 of record NZ_JBSIPA010000236.1, read on the forward strand.
GGAAATTGACTCGTCCCACGGCATAGGCAATGCCGCAGGCCCACGAGCGGGCCGGACCATTGATGAGCGGCGACGGGCGTTTACGGCATAGGGCCGCGGCCATGCGACGGCAGAGGTCACGATATTCGTCGGTCAGATGCTGCCTGCAGAAGGCGTCAGTCAGTGAGACGATTTCGTCATACATGGCTTGCATCGCGGCGGGGACGCGTTGATCAGGGGGTGACATAGGCATGCCCTTAATGAACAAAGAAGAGGGGTGACGGGGGCGAATTTCTTCCGCGCAATCTTGTTCGCAGATATCGCTCGATAGCGACACATGGCCACGTATTTGCCATACGCAGACAGCGTGAGCGAGTGTCACGGTATTGCCCGATCCGCAAATGCCTCGCGGATCTGTCGGGCACGCTTTACTTCATCGCCATGCAGATAGATCGACGTCATCGCGATAGACGCGTGTCGCAGATTGTCGCGCACCGTGGTCAGCTCCGCGCCGCAGGCAAGTGCATGAGTTGCATGCGTATGGCGGGTCCAGTGCGGACTCGCGCGCCGTAACTTTTCAGCAAGAGCTGGATTGTCGTCCCGAATCACGTCAGCGGCCTGCGCAAAGAAACGCTTCATGATGCTCCAGAGACGCGACCCCGTAATGCCTGCCCCGCTGTCCTGTTCGAGGCTGCCGATCAACGGCGTCTGGGGATTCCAGCGCGCCGGCGTGACCGATAGCCTGCGCTGGATGAGATATCGGTCAAGTGCGCCGCGCGCGAGCGGCGGCAACGCCACCTTGCCGGCCTTGCCGCCTTTACCGACCAGATGCAGCCATTGATCGCTGTGTGCGTCGATCTGGATGTCGCCAAGCGTGGCGTCCACGAGTTCACTCGCGCGCAAACCCGTCGCGTACGCGAAGTCGAGCATGAAGCGTAACCGCTGTGCTGCCGGTACCTCCCAGCCATTCGCATGCTCAAGGCCATCAGCAAGCGTACGTACCAGTAGCCATTCACCTTCCGCAAAGCCTCTCGAGGCGTCCATCGTTGCGGCACGGGTGTGACCACGAACCTTGATGCCGGCAAACGGATTGGCGAGCACATAACGCTGCGCGATCAGCCAACGGAATAGCGCGCCGAGCACCGACAGCGCGTAGGCCGTCGACCGGGTCGACAGTCCACGTACAAACGGCCGCCATTCGGATGACGATCGCGGCCGGGACGGACCAATCCATCGTTCGCGCGGAGCCGGTCGCCGCAGGAAGCCGCGATAGGCGATTGCATCGTCGGTGGTGAGCGACGACAGTGCGCACCCACGCTCGACGATGGCCCACAGGATCAGGCGTTCCGCTTCCTTGCGATAGGCCCGCTGCGTCGCCGCCGATTCGTGGAGCGATAGCCAGGCCTGCACCGCTTCGTAGTCGTTCGACGCCTTGAGCGTGCAGGTGTGGCGTGGCGCCCTGAAACTGCCGTGCGATCCATCGACTTCGTGCGGTAGATGCAAGCGCTCCCATGGCATGACAACGGCGGGCCGGGTCACCACGATCAGCGCGTGCGCCCGCTCGGTAAGCGGGGGATGGGCGGCGAAGAAAGCTTCGATCTGCCGCGCACTGGCAGGCCCCAAACCGGGAATCGCACTCCACCAGCGACGTCGGCGTGGAATACGTACGGTCAGCTCGGATAGCGTATCGATGCCATGTGCGCGCAGCGCGGCAACGGCGCGCGCAGACAGCCACAAACCAATGTCGTCGCTGATCTGAGGTTCTGGCACAGGGGCCGCACGCAGCACCTCGATCGCGCACATGACCGCCTTGGCCCGTTCGAGCCGTTCGGCAAGTGGGTGCTCAAACAACACCGCGAGGTCGGTGCGCTGACGGCTGCGGGCGAACGCGATCAACTGCCGCCGGGTGCGGCCCAGAATGCCGCGCGCCGATTGGCCGGCCACCTTGTGATCCGGCAGATAGCGGGTAACCGCCGCACGGCTCGTAAGCCCGGCGTACCACGCACGCAAAGCCGCGAGGCAAGCCGCATCCGGAAACGCCGGTGAATGAGGGATGCCGGCGGCCGATGATGGACGCGTGCTCATGACTGGCTGTTCATCGCGGCAACAGCAGCATTCGATTCATGCCCCATCAAATGCCGGCCAGCAGGGATACTGATGGGTCAACGTAGTCGGAGATCATGCGGTTGGCCTGCGCCAGATCAAAGTCGCGCGGATCGAATTCACCACCCAGCCATTCAATGAGTTCGGCGCGTTCCGCGTTTCGCTTGCCAGCCAGCGTCTTCAACATGTCGGCATAGCCCCATGGTCCCCCACAGTCTTCGGGCGGGCAGGCATTGCGCCCGGCGGTGCAGCGTGGATAGCGGGTCCCCGGCTCAATCGCGACAGCCTTCTCGATGACCACCAAGTGCTCCCAGCCATCTCCAAAATCGTAGTTGTAGATAAACCGGGCTCCAGGCTGACATACCGTGTCGAGCCGTACACCTGTTTCATCCGCCATCCCGTCATCGAAGTCATCCTGGACCATGCCGTAGCGTACATCACCCAGATCGAAGTCATGCAGGTGCGAATCCATCCATCCCATCGCCGCCTGGATAACCTTATGGAGATCGGCCAGCGTAATCGTCGACGCTACCTCAATCCGACGCCATATTTCAGGCTTGATCTCCCGCAGACTGAGTTTGATTGCCCATATCTGAGCCTGTTTCTTAACCACTGTCACCTCCTTGTTATGCGTACAGTTGCCGTCCAGACGGCATTCTAGACGAACGCAGGACACTGTTCGTCTTGCGCACGGGTGGGCACTGACGCGTTTTCATGATTGCCAGTTCATGTGCTTGATGAATCTATGGAGATAAGAGAGGTTATCTCCATAGTATCAATCATGCGCACGATTGTAACGCGATGTCGGGACCGGTTTGTCCTGCGGGGACCCCTGCTGTCATTCCGATGCGTCGTCACCCCGCAAGGCTTCCAGTGGCAGCAGCGTCTCACGGATCGCCTGCAGACCGGCAAGACAGTCATCCAGCTGGTCAATCACATCGCCCACCTGATCGACGAACGGTTCATCCTGATGCGATACCGTCGGGCTGGCTCCGTTCAGGATGCTGTGAGCCATGCCATGCAGCCGCAACAGGTCATCGCGCAGCAACCCGGAATCAGACAGGTGAGCGCGCAGAACATCAAGTGTGCCAACGGCGGCAAGCAGTCGCGTTGTATCGTAGGTGGCTTCCAGGGCGTGGAGCGCATCGGCGTCGACTGCGCCGTACGGCGTATCTATCGTGTCCATGATGGGCATGGTCAATGAGGTCTGGATTATCCGGGCTCGGGCGCCGCGTCTTCCCGATCGGCAGCGCGGGTTGCCTGACCAAACAGCGCATCGCGCAGCCAGCTTTCCAGCGGCCGGTCCATGCGTAGCTTGTAGTCGCCAAAGCGTTTCAGGTTGTGCGTCGGATACGGGCTCAGGAATTCAAGGTCTTCAGCCCTGATTGATACGCCTTCACTGACCATCTCGCGTAGCGCCTGCATCATGTCGACCGTGTTCTGAAGGATCACCGCCGAAGCCACCAGATCATTGTAGCGAAGGCGCTTCTGTTGTTCCTCCGGCTCGTTCTCGGCGATCACGTCGCCACCGAACGACAGCCACTTCGCGAAACCGTTGTACGACTCGACCTTGTTGGTCGTCGCCGTCACCTCCTGGCGCATTTCCCGGTCGCCGATCCATTCGAGCAGAAACACGGTGCGAACAACATTACCCAGTTCACGCGCGGCAAGGTACAGACGGTTCCTGCGGCTATCCGAACCGAGGCGGCGCAACAGTTGCGGCGAGGAGATCGTGCCGGCCTGGATCGACAGGGCAACCTGCATCAGGTCCTGCCAGTGCCGCTCGATCAGATCCCAGTCGACTGTCGACGAGAATAGCCTGTCGATGTGTTTGTACTTCGTGTCGTCTTCCGGACGAAAAAATTTGAGATCTTTCCAGTTCCGGATGCGCGGCATCAGCTTGATCCCAAGCAGGTACGTGAATGCGAAGACCGCCGCCGACTGCCCCTGCGTATCAGAGTGAACCGTGTCGGCCTGCACCGAAAGGCCGGCCTTCAGCAATCCCTCGATGACGTAGATTGCCTCCCAGATGCCCGGCGGGATGAAGTGACGGAAGACGGCAATGTAATTGTCGGCGACATGCCGGTACGCGACGGCACCCATCTTGCGGTAGCGATAGTGGTACCCGGCGAGCAGGTTGTTTTCGTAAAAATCGTACTGCGTACCGTCGGCGGCAACCGTCTTGCCGTCACCCCAGTGTTTCGGCAGATCGAGACGCAGGTAAATCTCGATCAGTTCGCGCTGGGCTGTTTCGAGTTTGTCCACACTCATGTGCCGGCGGTTGACGAACGACATCATGTGCGCAGTCACATCAGAGTCGAAGTGTCGGGCAGCCTGGGTCGGCCCGAGGTTGCAGCCCATCGCGAAGATCGTCAGCAGATACCGTTCGGCGGCCTTGCGGATCTTCGGATCGCTCCCGGAGAGTGGCCCAAAGTGGCGGGTAAAATGCGTCCAGTGTTCAATGTTCGCCATCACGTCGAGTACGTTACGGGTCTTCAGACGCTCATTCAGCTGCTCCTGCAGTGCGATCGCACTAGCCGGAATTTCCCGGGCCACCGTGCGGCGAAGAACCGGCTCGCCGTCCGGGCCAATTGCGACGTGATCGCGTTTTGCCGGGAAGTCGTCGTCGAGCTTCTTCGCCGTGTCCGTGAGCCACTGCCGCAGATGTGCGACGAAATCCTTTGCGTTACCAGGCAGACCAACCTTCTCGCAGTAGGCCGGCAAACGGTTTTCACACTCACGCCACGGCAGCATGTGGACACGATAGTCCCCGAATGCATCGGCGCCTGAAACGCACAGGTCGCCGTCCCGCAATTCGTCAGCCATGTGCGAGAACACGCACAGTTCGAGATAACGCCGGTTGGTCGGCGCGCCGTCCGCATGCGAGCGCCTGACGAGCTTGTGCCAGCGCGGGGAGGCGAAGCTGAGATCGACCTCGACATCGAGCCATTCGCGACGCCGATCCTCATTCTCGAGGACGACGTCCAGTGCATCCAGCAGTCGGCGCGCCTGACTGGTCGAATCCCATTCGAGCGCATGTGCGAGTCGCATCATCACCGAACGGTGCGCCCGGAAATGTTTCCACAGCAGCGGCAGGTAATTGCCTCCGCTGAGCGCGCGCACCGCAGCACAACTTTCGCGCAGCGGTTCGAGGTCGCCCGTCGGCGCGAGCCATTTGCGGATCGATTGTGCGATGATCCTCTCGTCGAAGTCCTCGTCGAGAATGTCGACCACGCCATCAAGCAGGCCAACCAGCGATTCCAGCTCCGCCTGCCGGCGATGCTGGATCTGTTCAAGCTCCTCCCGCGCGCGCTTGTGAATCGCGCCCATACGCCGGATGAACATATCTGCAAGATCATCGCGTGTACGGATTCGCATATGACCCAGCAGCGAAGCGATCAGTGCGTAGCGCCTTTCCGGTAACGTTTCCTTGAGATTCGCCGCATCCAGGCTCATCGCCTGCAAGGCCAAGGAGCGGCGTTTGGAAGCCGGAATGCCCGATAACGCACTGGTAAAGTCACCGAGCGTATCCAGCCACGCCAGGTGAGCGGTTAACTGGTCAAGATGTTTTCGCGAAGGGCGCTTCGCATGGCGCTTGATGACGTTGTACGCGGTTTGCCGGTTGGCGAATTCGCGCTCAAGCAGTCCGTCGAGCATGCGCTTGTGCTCCGCGCTCAGGCGTCGCGCCACTCGGCGGAACAGGCTCGTCTGGGTTTTTGCATGAATCTGTTCGGCAATCCGGTCGAGCGTCGAGAACGCCGGCAGTTCGAGTTGCTGCGAGATGAGCTCGTCGATCGTGGCGTTGATGATGTCGACGGGCTGATCCAGCGTTGCCGCTGCCGCATGGGCGGCACGGATAGCGATTTCGTTGGCCTCGGCACCGTAGTATGGTCTGATGTCCAGATAGCCGCGGATTGCCTCATGATGCCGGAACAGCGTGACCGACGACCGCGTATCGTAGGACAGGCCGACAGCCGCATCGATGCCAGCGGCTGTGCGGATGTGATCGACGACGGCCGCCGGGATACTCTCGAGAGCCGGGAAATAATGCATCTGCTGGAAGACCTTCAGCAGCACCAGCAGGCCCAGTCGGGAACGCTCCCCTCGCGCAGATCGCCGGATCCAGTCCAGTTCTTCTGGCAATGGCGTGTAGCACGCCTGCAGTTCGTGAGTCGGGAAAAGCTTCGGGAAGCGGGGATACGCGGTGCGCTCGATGGTAGCCATGCGAGTCATCCTGATCGCAGACGGCTCGCTAGATTAGCGCAAGAAAAAAATCAGCAACTGCACAAAATCCGAATAACTACGACGATCTATATAACCAAAACGCTTATGATAAGAATTTACGCTTATCTTGGCTGAACCCCAAGTAGTTGCTCCATCGCGCGTCGCCCGCCGGCCGGCCGACAGAATCAAGACGGACCGCCGCGACGCGCTACTACTAGCGAGACTGCATCGGGCGGGCGAACTTGTGCCAGTGGCGGTTCCCA
>NZ_JBSIPA010000237.1:0-10009 GCF_053574605.1 Caballeronia sp. M23-90
TGGCGCCCATGCCGTGATCGCTCCGCGCGATCGTTCAGCGGGATTGAACGCAACGGCCGCGAAGGTCGCGAGCGGCGCGGCTGAAACCGTGCCGTACATCACGGTGACGAATCTGGCGCGCGCGTTGCGCGAGTTGAAAGATGCCGGCGTGTGGGTGATCGGCACGTCGGGCGATGCGACGGCGAGCGTCTACGAGACGAAACTCGATGGACCCGTTGCGATCGTGGTCGGCGCGGAAGGCGAGGGCATGCGGCGCCTTACCGGCGAGACCTGCGACGAAATCATGAAGATCCCGATGGCCGGCAGCGTCGAGAGTCTGAATGTATCGGTGGCGAGCGGGATTTGCCTGTTCGAAGCGGTGCGTCAGCGGTCGGTGAAGAAGTAAGCGCACGTGAAGCGGTTCATTTCTGCGATTGCAAGCGGCGTGTTATGTGTGCTGCTCGCCGCCTGTTCCGCCACCCAGGTCGATCGCGGCGCGTACATTGCCGACACGCGCTATCACGCGCCGAGCGTCGATTCACGCGTGCGTTTCCTCGTGATGCACTACACCCAAAGCGGCGAAGCACGTTCGCTCGCGGTGCTCACCGGTGACGACGTCAGCGTCCATTACGTGGTGCCGGATGCGCCGCGCATCGAGAATGGCGAGCCGGTGGTTTATCAGCTCGTGCCGGAAACCGAGCGCGCGTGGCACGCGGGCAAGAGCGAATGGCAGGGCACGACGGAGCTGAATGCGGCATCGATAGGCATTGAAAACGTGAACGTCGGTCCCATCGATACCCGCCAAGGCCGCACCTGGGCGCCATACCCGCCGGCTCAGGTCGACGCGATCGTGAAGCTTGCGAAGGACATCGTCACGCGCTACAAGATTCCGCCCACGCGCGTGGTGGGCCACAGCGATATCGCGCCGCAACGCAAGATCGATCCGGGTCCTGCGTTCCCGTGGCGCACACTCTACGACAACGGCATAGGTGCCTGGCCCGACGACGCAACCGTCGCGCAGCATCTCGCGGGCCGCGATCTGAAGTCTTTGGTCGACGTGGCTGCGTTGCAGCAAAAACTTCATCGATACGGCTACGAAGTCGCAACCGACGGCGTGCTGGACGACAAGACGCGCAAGGTCATCGCTGCGTTCCAGATGCACTTTCGTGCTACCGATTACGCCGGCAATCCGGACGCGCAAACCGACGCCATCGCTTCAGCCTTGCTCGACAAGTACCTTCCCTAAAGGCTTATCCCGCCCATGTCAGAACTTTTCCTTCCCTTTCGTTCGGTGCACATGACGTGCGCCGCGCTTAGCATCCTCGGATTTTTTATCCGCTGGATCTGGATGCTGCGTGACTCGCCGATGCTGCAAAAACGCGCCGTGAAAGTGGTGCCGCATATCGTCGATACGCTGTTGCTGCTCAGCGCCATCGTGCTTGTCGGCATCATCGGTTTCGGGCCGAACGCCGCGTGGCTTTCGGCGAAGATTGCAGGATTGATCGTGTATATCGTGCTCGGGACGTTTGCCCTGAAACGCGGCCGCACAAAAGGCGCGCGTGCGGTGTTCGGCGTGCTCGCTATCCTCGTGTTCGCGTTTATTGCGTCGGTCGCGCGCACGCACAATCCGCTCGGCTTCTTGATGCACGTCTGAGCGTCTAGAATTCAGGTTTACCTCTTCCAAGCTGTCACCCTTGCCATGACCCAAGATGAACTGAAGCAACTGGTCGCCGCCGAAGCGGCCGCCTACGTCCACGCCAACGTACCTGAAGGCGCGGTGATCGGCGTCGGCACGGGCACGACGGCGAATTGTTTTGTCGATGCTATCGCGAGCGCGAAGTCGCGGTATCGCGGGGCGGTATCGAGTTCGCTTGCAACCACCGCGCGGCTCGAAGCGCACGGGTTCCAGGTGCTCGAACTCAACGAAATCGAGTCATTGCCTGTGTACGTGGACGGCGCCGATGAAATCGATGCACACGGCGCCATGATCAAAGGCGGCGGCGGGGCGCTGACGCGCGAGAAGATCGTGGCGTCGGTTGCGGACGTGTTTGTGTGTATTGCCGATGGCAGCAAGCGCGTCGACGTGCTCGGCAACTTTGCGTTGCCAATCGAAGTCGTGCCAATGGCGCGTACCGCAATCGGGCGTCGCGTGATTGCCTTAGGCGGCGTGCCGGTGCTGCGCGTGAACACGGACGGCTCGCCCTTCATCACGGATAACGGCAACGAGATCATCGACGTGAAGGCGCTCAAGATCACCTACCCGATCGCGCTCGAGGCGACGGTCAACGGCTGGGCGGGCGTGGTGACCGTGGGTCTTTTCGCGGCGCGTGGTGCGAATGTTTGTCTTTTGGGAACGGCGGGCGGTGTCGAGCGGATCGATTACATCGCTCGATGATGCTTGCTTGAATATAAAACGCAGGATGCGCACGGGGTCAGGCGCGCGGTGAGCCTTTCACGGCTGCCGCGCGTTTTTTTATTCCCGCCAACGCTCAATGATCTGTTTCGCTAAACTACATTCATAGTCAGATCAATCCGATGCGTGGCACAAGGGCGATCATTCAAACTAGGTACGTCGCTGGAGCCAGTGCTTCAAGCCCGTCAATCAGAGTGACCGCGAACGTTTCGTCCGCATTGACAGCCTCAACAGGTTGAATCTCATCTCTCGCTGGGCGCGGCATCAAGGTCTTAACAATTACGGGAATGAAGCGATGCACAACAATCTTCGCAAGACACTCGACGCGTCCTATATCCGCCTGAGAAGCATGGAACCGTCGCCTACGGCGTTCGCCGGCAACTACGCGTTATGCCTCGGCGTGATCATGGGTGGACAAACCTGCAGGGGAATGACAATGAAAGAAGCGGAGAGCGAACGCGCTTACCTTGCGATGCTCGCCGCGATGTATGAGATCAAGCTGGGCGTGCCCGGCAACTTCAGTACTCGGTAACGCACTTATCGACTGATCATGGAAATGGCCCGGCATTGATTCATGCCAGGCCATTTTTTTTGATTCCATTTTTAACTACCTGGTTAATCCGGCTTCGCTGGCCGGCGCGTTTTCGATGACGCTCGTCGATTCCGGCGCATCGTTCCTGCTTGCGAGCGTTGCAATATCGAACAGCACGCGCGTCATTTGCTGCAAATATCGATCGATGGAAAAGTGCTGGCCCGCATCCGCGTGACCTTGCGCGGCAATACGCTTCGCCATTTCAGGCTCGCGCTGCAAGGTGCTGATGGCAACGGCAAGCTTCGATGCATCGCCGGGTTCTATGACCATGCCGTTCTCGCCATGCCTCACGATCTCCGGCACCGCGCCACCGTTCGACGCGATCACGGGTTTGCCTGCAGCCATTGCTTCGATGATGACAAGACCAAAGGGCTCGGGTTGTGTCGATGCATGAACGATCACGTCCATGGCTTTCATCCACGATGCAACGTCGTGCTGGAAGCCGGCGAAGTGCACGCGGTCGGTGATGCCAAGCGCCTCGGCTTGTGTTCGCAGACTTTGCGCATAGGCGGTCTCGCCGAAAAGCGCATCGCCGACAAGAACCAGATGCGCGTCTGGCACGCGGGCGATTGCATCGATGGCAACATGCTGACCTTTCCATTGCGTGAAGCGGCCAAACAGTCCGACGAGAAATGCATCGCGGGGAAGTCCCAGCACGGTACGGCGTTGTTCGATGACCGCGCTCGCCTGACTCGCATCGTCGCCAAAGCGTGTCATGTCCACGCCGTTATGTACGACGGGTACGGCGCTGCGCGGCAAGCCGGTGAGTTTGATCAGCGCGTCGGCGGAAGCGCGTGAATTTGCAACGACATAATCGACGCCGACTTTCACGGCCCATTTGATCAGCGTTAAATGCAAGCGGCCGAAGTGTTCACGCGAAACGATGTCATGCACATGCCAGACCGTCGGCTTGCCATGCAACGCGCGGCAGAAGGCGCCGAGGATCAGCGCCTTCTGCGTGTTGAGGAACACCATGTCGAATGGTTTTGCGCGCTCGGCAATCATGCGTACCTGACGCAAGATGCCGGGCAGGGCGGCAAGCGCGCCGAATTTCATGCGCTCTTTCTTGATGCCCTGAATGCGCGCGTCCGACTCAACCGATACCTTCACACCTTCAGCGTGGAGCCGGTCGCGGAACGGACCATCGGAGAGCAGCAGCACTTCGCTTCGCGGGGTGCATCGAACAGCGAGCGGCAGCAGGCAGATTTCAGCGCCACCGAGCTGACCGCTTTGATCGATGAAAAGAATTTTCGGTTCACCCTGGACTTGCGAAGGCGTTTCTGCGCGCATAGGGCTCGTGTCACGTGCGCCGGCCGCGGGCGCCAGGCCCTGATCACGCAGCAGCGTGTTGGCTGGAATCGATAAGCTGGCTGCGGATTTTGTGGGCATCGATGACAGGTATGAGCATTGAGCAAACCCGAGGCCGATTAACCCGGCGGCCATGGGTAAATGAAGAGCATTAAGACGACATGAACACAGGACTCATTATTCGCATTGCGATGCTTCTGGTGTGTGGGCGTGCGCACGAAACCATAAAAGGACTCTCTTTAAACTCGCTTCATCGGCAGCAATAGGCTGCGGCATACGGGTTTCATCATGAAAGTGGCTATTGTTCACGACTGGCTGGTGGTGTCGGGCGGCGCGGAGAAGGTGCTTGAGCAGATGATTGCGTGCTTTCCGCAGGCCGATATCTTCAGCCTCGTGGACTTTCTCGAAGACCGTTCGATTGTTCATAACAAGCCCGTCAAGACGTCCTTTATCCAGCGGCTTCCATATGCGGAAAAGAAATATCGCGGGTATTTGCCGTTAATGCCGCTTGCTATCGAACAGTTTGATTTGTCGAGCTACGATCTCATTCTTTCGAGCTCGCATGCCGTGGCCAAGGGCGTGCTGGTCGGCCCTGATCAGACGCATGTGAGTTATGTGCACTCGCCGATCCGCTACGCGTGGGACCTGCAGCATCAATACTTGCGTGAAGCGCGCCTCGAGCGCGGTCCGCGGTCATGGGTCGCGCGCATGTTGCTGCATTACTTGCGCAATTGGGACGCGCGCTCGGGTTACGGCGTTGACAGGATCATTGCCAATTCGCAGTTCGTTGCGCGCCGGATCATGAAGAGTTACAGGCGTGAGTCGGCGGTCATTGCGCCGCCGGTCGACGTGCAGGCTTTCGAGGTTGGCAGCGAGAAGGGCGATTTCTATCTGACAGCGTCGCGCATGGTACCTTACAAGCGCATCGATATGATCGTTGAAGCGTTTGCGTCGATGCCGGATCGCAAGCTCGTGGTGATTGGCGACGGTCCGCAGATGGATCTGGTGCGCGCAAAGGCAACGCCCAACGTGAGTATTCTTGGCTATCAGACGTTTGATGTTCTGAAGGATCATATGCAGCGCGCCAAGGCATTTGTCTACGCGGCTGAGGAAGACTTTGGCATTGCGATTGTGGAAGCGCAGGCATGCGGCACGCCGGTGATTGCGTTTGGCAAGGGTGGGGCGCTGGAGTCGGTCGTACCGCTTGGCATGCCGGGGGCAACTGGCATTCATTTTCCTCAGCAGACGGCTGGGTCGCTGTGCGATGCGGTCGAGCGGTTTGAGGATTCGCCGCATGCGTTTTCGGCGCAGGCATGCCGGAAGAATGCTGAGCGTTTCAGTGCTGCGGACTTTCGTCGCAAGTTCATTGTCGAGGTGTTGAATACGATGGCGAAGGCGAATCCTGGCGCCGACAGGGATGTATCGGCGATGGCCGCGCGGGCGTTTGTTAAGGCTGCTTAGTCAACAGAAATAGAAAGCAGGACGTTCGCTCGCGCCTTGAAAGCGCGGGCTTTTTGTGTTTGTTGTTTTATTCATCCGGGTTTTGCGCAACCGCAACTCGCAGCGTTGCAATTTGGTGTACCTGTATCGATTTCGAGAGCAGTTCGGGGTCTCAGTGAAATCGATTCAAGCATCAGATCTTAAAAACATCCTGCATTCCAAGCGCGCCAATCTCTACTACCTTGAACACTGCCGGGTGCTTGTGAACGGCGGCCGCGTCGAATATGTCACAGACGCGGGCAAGCAAAGTCTGTACTGGAATATTCCCATTGCAAATACAACCAGCATTCTGCTGGGTACCGGAACCTCCATTACTCAGGCTGCCATGCGCGAACTGGCAAAAGCCGGTGTGCTGGTCGGTTTTTGCGGCGGCGGTGGCACGTCCTTGTTCAGTGCCACCGAGGTCGATGTCGAAGTAGCCTGGATGTTGCCCCAAAGCGAATATCGGCCAACCGAGTACCTGCAGGCGTGGACACGCTTCTGGTTCGATGATGCGCTCCGACTGCACGCCGCGAAGCAACTGCAAGAGTACCGCCTGCAACGGTTACGGGAAACCTGGGGCGCGCGCAGGTTGTTCGACGCCGGGTTCAAAGTCGACGTGGAGCGCGTGCAGGCGCTGACAGCCAGTTTCAGCAAGCGCATCGCCGATGCACGTGATCTGACTGCGTTGCTGACCGACGAAGCACGCCTGACCAAAGCGTTGTTCAAGCTTGCAGTGGAAGCCGTGGATTATGGCGATTTCACACGAGCCAAGCGCGGTACCGGTACTGACGCCGCCAACCGGTATCTGGACCACGGCAATTATCTTGGCTACGGCCTGGGCGCTACCGCGACCTGGGTCCTCGGATTGCCCCACGGACTGGCCGTTCTGCATGGCAAGACGCGGCGCGGCGGCCTGGTGTTCGACGCGGCCGATCTGGTCAAGGACGCAGTCATCTTGCCGCAGGCCTTTATTTCCGCCATGCGCGGCGACGACGAGCAGCAGTTCCGGCGCCAATGCATTGAGGCGCTGACGCGAGACGAGTCGCTGGACTTCATGATCGATACCCTCAAGACCATTGCGCTCGATACGGCAGGTTTGGTAACTACAGCGCGGGCGGAAACATGAACGTCCTTTTCGTTTCGCAATGCACGAAACGCGCCCTTGCCGAAACCCGGCGCATCCTCGATCAGTTTGCTGAGCGACGCGGTGAGCGTACTTGGCAGACGCCGATTACACAGGCAGGACTCGACACGGTGCGCAAACTGCTCAGACAGAACGCACGCAAAAACACCGCGGCTGCCTGTCACTGGATACGCGGAAGAGATCACAGCGAGTTGCTGTGGATTGTCGGCGATGCGCGCCAGTTCAATGCAGAAGGGGCCGTGCCCACCAATGCGACGGCGAAAAACGTGCTGCGTGCCGACGATGAAAACACGTGGCACAACCTGCCCACGATCACGGCCATGATTGCGCTGGCCGCGCTGCTGCATGATCTGGGCAAGGCCACGCAGGCGTTTCAGACCCGACTTCGCGGGCACGGCTCGCGGGAGCGCAACCATTATCGCCACGAATGGGTTTCGGTTCGGCTTTTCCAGGCGTTCGTCGGAGAAGCACGCGACGACGCGAGTTGGCTGAGCCGCCTTGCAGCTTGCGCGGACGCGGAGATGGACGGCAAGACCTTCGAAGCGCAATGGCTCGATCATCGGGCGGGTCGCCTGTTGCGGGATGGACTGGATGAACAGGCCGCACATAGCTTACCGTTCGCGACCATGCCGCCGCTCGCGCAAGCCGTAACGTGGTTGGTGCTCACGCATCATCGGTTGCCATGCCGTCCGGTCTCACAAGAAGAGCGCAGCACGGACGCCGATGACGACCAACCGAAAAGCCGCTGGAAGCGCTTCGGCGCCCATCTCGACAGTATCGAGACATATGAGTTAAGAGGGCTCTTCGAGAGGATCAGTGCGGACTGGAATGAGCCCTGTGAAACTGTTCCTGACTCTACGGTCGCGCGATATTGGCGGTTCCCCTCGGGCCTACCGGTTGCATTGGGGCCTTGGCGCAAGCAGGCGGCTCGGTATGCCTGCAAGCTGTTGGGGCTGTCCCGGCCCGAGGTCGGCCGGAGCGCGCTCGACGATCCGTTCGTGATGCACGTCTCGCGGTTGTGCCTGATGCTGGCCGATCACCACTACTCAAGCATCGAAGACGAAGCTCGCCGCAAACGTTTTCGTAATCCGCACTATCCGCTCTACGCCAACACGCTCGGAAATCGAAGCATCGAATGCTTGCAACAAACTGGCGCGGGACCATTCTTCAACCAGACGCTCGATGAGCACCTGCTCGGCGTGCAGGCCCACGCATCATTGATTGCGCGCTCGCTACCTTCGCTCATGCACAGCTTGCCGGCCTTGCAGAATCATCGCGGTCTTAGAAAACGCAGCGCCAATGCACGTTTTCATTGGCAGGACAAGGCAGCGGATCTGGCTGTCGGTGTGCGTGCGCGCGCGGCTGAACACGGTGCTTTCATCGTGAACATGGCGTCTACCGGTTGCGGCAAGACGCTGGGGAACGCACGCATCATGAATGCGTTAGCGGAGCCGCAACGCGGCATGCGTTGCGTGTTCGCGATCGGGCTGCGTACCCTCACGATGCAAACCGGACGCAGTTTTCAGCACGACCTGGGCCTAAACGACGAGCAACTGGCGATCAAGGTGGGCGGAGCGGCGAGCCGTGCAGTGTTCGATTACTGGGAGACGCAGGCTGAAGCCACGGGTTCGGCGTCGGCGCAGGCATTGCTCGACGAAGGCGGCCAAGTGCTGTTCGAAGGCAATGATCAGCATCCGCTATTGGAACGCCTGACCGACGATACACAAGTACGCTCATTGATCGCAGCGCCCGTGCTGGTCTGCACGGTGGATCATCTGACGCCAACCACCGAGAGCGTACGCGGCGGACGTCAGATTGCACCGATGCTGCGACTGATGACCAGCGACCTGGTCCTCGACGAGCCAGATGACTTCGGTATGGAGGACCTGCCCGCGCTGACGCGGCTGGTGCATTGGGCGGGACTCCTGGGCGCGCGCGTACTGCTTTCTTCGGCCACATTGCCGCCCGCGCTGGTGCGTGGCCTGTATCTGGCCTATCTGGACGGCAGGTCTCATTACCAGCGTAACCGTGGCGAACGACCCACGGAACCGCCGCGCGTTGCGTGTTTGTGGATTGATGAGTTTTCGCAGTCGCACGCCGACTGTGGCGAGAGCGAGAGCTTCGCCGATGCGCACGAAATCTTCGTGAATAAGCGTCGCGCTCAATTGGCACGCGCCGAAGTCCGGCGCAAAGCTGGGATTGTGCAAGTCCCGGCTGCCTGGCAATCGATGCCAAAAGGGGTCCGGCCAAGATTCGGCCAAATTGCTATCATAAGCCTTGCGGTTATGAATTCACTTCCGCTTATGCTGTCGTAGCATAAGGGATTCAGACGGTAAATGCCTCCCCGAACTGCCGCGCACGCTTGACATCATCGGTGTGCAGATAGATCGAAGTGGTCGAGATCGACGAGTGACGGAGATTGTCCCGCACGGCGCTCAGCTCGACGCCCCTGGCAATCGCGTGGGTCGCATGGGTATGCCGGATCCAGTGTGGCGAGGCCCGATGCAGCTTTTCGGCCAGCGCCGGGTGGTCGTTCTCGATGATCTGCGCAGCGAGCCGGAAAAAACGGCGCATGACTTCCCACAGACGTAGGGGCTTGATGCCGGCATCGATGTCGTCCAGGCTGCCGATCAGGGGCGTAGTCGGGTTCCAGTGAGCGCGGCTGACCGGTAGCTCCCGCTCCAGAAGATACCGATCGAGTGCTGCACGCGCCAGTGGCGTCAGGGTAACCCGGGCGGGCTTGCCGCCTTTGCCGACCACATGCAGCCAGTGATCGTCGGCGGCGTCGACCTGGATGCTGCGCAATGCGGCATCAGCCAGCTCGCTGATTCGCAGTCCCGTTGCGTAACCGAAATCCAGCATGAACCGCAACCGCTGCGCGGCGGGCGTTTGCCAGCCGTACGACCACTCAAGTCCGTTGGCGATGGTACGCGTCAGCATCCATTCGCCTTCAGTGAAGGCGTGCGTGGTTTCCAGCGCCATGGCGCGCTTGCTGCCGCGCACCTTGATGCCGGAGAATGGGTTGGCCACGACGTAGCGCTGTTCGACCAGCCAGCGGAACATGGCGTTGAGCACGGCCAGCGCGTGGGCA